>JASLAV010000537.1 GCA_030146905.1 Lentzea sp.
GCCGAGGTGCCGGAGCTGGCGTCGGAGCGCGGTGGCGACGTGCCGGTGCTGCGCCTGGTGTGGCCGTGCGCCGAGTCCGCGCCGGACGGTTTCGCGACCGAGGTCCGGCTGCCGCTGAAGGTCGACCTCTCGCTGGACGACCTGGCCGCCGAGGTCCCCGACCTGCTGCTGGCCCTGCCGGGCCTGCGCCGCATCGAGGTCGGCGACCAGTCGTGGGAGCGCTTCGTCACCGCGGACGGCGTGGTCACCGTCGGCTCGTCGCGCTGGCTCGTCGAGCGCGCCGTCGGAGAGCTGCCCGCCGAACTGGTGCAGGGCGTCGAGCACCGTCCTCAGTGGACCGCGTCGTGGGCGTACCCGCTGGACGCGCCCCTGGGCGAGGACGTGCTGCACGCGCCGACCCCGACCGACGAACGCCTGTCGCTGCCCGCGCGCCTGATCGCTACCCTGCCGGTCGAGCCCTCCCGCCGCCGGATCCTGCCCGGCGCCGCCGCCTGGTCGGTGCTGGACGCCGCAGCCGCGCTGTACCCCGCGCTGGTGGCGCGGGTTCCGGCGGTCGAGCGGACCGCCCTGGTGCCGTTGCCCGGCTTCCCGCTGTCCGAAGTGGACGACCGGCTGCGGACCGCGGTGATCAGGGAGCTGCGCGCCGCCGAGTGGCTGCCGCTGGCGTCGGGCGAGTGGATCGCCCCCGCCCGTGCGCGGGTGCTGGACGTCGGTTCCGAGGAGCTCGTCGACCTGGTCGAGGACGCGCTGCCCGGTCTGCTGGACGCCGAGCTGTCCGCGCCGGCGCACGCGAAGGCGCTGGCGGCGCTGGAGGTTCCGCGCGTCTCGACCGCGGAGGTCGTCGCGGCGCTGGCCGAGGTCTCCGGTGACCCCGGCTGGTGGCACGACGTCTACGCCGCCTTCGCGCCGCTGGCCGAGGTCGACCCGGACGTGCGCGAGGCCCTGCAGTCGTTGCCCGTGCCCCTGGCCGACGGTCGCACCGTGACGGGTCCGCGCACCACCCTGATCGCCGACGAGCCGCTGCCGGGCCTGCGGGTCGTGCACCCGGACGCCGTCCACCCGCTGCTGGTGCGGCTGGGCGCGGTCGAGGCGGGAGCGGCAGAGCTGCTGGCCGATCCGTCGCTGCGCGAGAACGTGGCGCGGTCGGTGGAGGACGCCGAGGCGGGTCTCGACGGCCACGACCTGGTCGAGACCGTGCTGCGGCTGGTGGACAGGGCCGCCGTGCGCGCCGGTGAGGAGCCCTGGCTGGGCGCGCTGGCCCTGCCGGACACCTCCGGCGAGTGGCACCGCGCGGACGAGCTGCTGCTGCCCGACTCGCCGCTGGTCGGCGTGATCGAGTCCGACGCCTTCCCGACGCTGTCCAAGGAGGTCGCCGAGGCCTACCCGCGCGCCGCACTGGTGGCGCTGGGCGTGGTGGACGGCTTCTCGCTGGTGGTCGACGACGAACCGTCAGGCCCGGACCACGACCTGCCGGACGAGCACACCTGGTGGTCGTCCACCCCGGACGAACCGCGCCGGGTGGTCGCCGTCAGGGACCTCGACCTGGTGGCGGACTGGCCCGCCGCGCTGCGGCTGCTCGCCTCCGACCCCGTCACCTGGCGGGCGGTCACCGAACCCGACGGCTACACGGGCTGGTGGATCGCCCGGCACGCCTCGCTGGCCGGCAAGGCTCCTCGCGAGTACCGGCTGGCGGAGGCGACGCTGCTGGACGGCCTCTTCGACGCCGTGCCGGACCTGGAGCTGCCGGAGCACGTGCTGCGGGCCGCGGGAGTCCGGTCGCGGCTGGAGATCTTCGACGAGGACGACGCCGAGTTCGTGCTGGAGCGGCTCGGTGACCCGGACCGCGCCATCGCCGACGCCGTGGTGCTGCGCGCCCACGCGGCCCTGCCGGAGGGCGACTTCGCGCCGCCGGACCGGGTCCGCGTGCTGTCGGGCGAGGTGGCCGCCGCCGAGGACGTCGTGGTGCTGGACCACCCGTGGCTGCTCGGTGTCGTGCCGGCCTCGCGCGTGCTGCTGGCCGACGGCTCCGAGGAGCTGGCCGACCTGCTGGACCTGGCGCTGGCCTCCGAGGAGTTCGAGGGGTCGCCCGACCACGTCGGCGAGGTCGTGCGGTGGCAGGACCTGGCCGCGGTGCGGATGGCCTGCGAGCTGCTGGAGGTCGCGCTGCCCGACGGTGTCGTCGTGGTGCACGACTCGCTGGTCGTCGACGGTCAGCGGGTCGAGTGGTGGATGGCCGACGGGGTGCCGCACGCCGCGGACACGCCGGAGGGTCTCGCGCGGGCGCTGGCCTGGGTGACCGAGCGGTGGGAGGACCGGCACACGTTCGCCGCCCTGATCACCGACCCGACGGCGGCGACCCTGCTGGGCTGACGTGGACGGTCCGGGGTGGCTGCGGGAGGTCCTCGCCCAGGTGCGGGCGGCCTACCCGGACGGCATCCCGGACGCCGAGCTCGACGCGGTGCTCGCCGCGCTGTGGGAAGGGTGCAGCGACCGCAACTTCGCGCTCGTCGCCGAGGCTCTGACCGGGGTGAGCCGCATCGTCGCGTACAACGAGCTCGTCGTCGTGGCCGAGCGGAACTCCCGGCGTCTGCGAGCGCGGGTCGACGAGGTCCACGCCGCCCTGGCGGAGCACGGCTGGGACCCGGACGCGCCCTGACGGCCGCCTCAGGCCGCCGCGTCGACCGTCTCCGCGGGTTCCGCGACGGCCTGGCGGCGCTGCCTGCGCAGGCGCGGCTTCCCGATGTCGCCGCGCCGCGTCAGGACGATCCACGCGGTGATCGTCACGACCGCCGACACCGCTCCGCCGACGATGATCGGCGCACGTCCGTTGATCTCGCCGAGCCAGCCCATCAGCGGTCCGCCCACGGGGTTCCCGCCCAGGAAGACCAGCATGTAGACGCCCATCACGCGGCCGCGCATCTCGGGTTCGACGGCCAGCTGGACGGTGGCGGTGGCGATGGTGTTGAAGGTCATCATCGCGATGCCGACCGGGATCATCATCAGACCGGTGAGGATCATCGTCGGCATCATCCCCGAGATGATCTCCAACAGCCCGAACACGACCCCGGAGCCGATGAACACGCTCATCCTGGGCGTCTTGCGCTTGGCGGCCCACATCGCGCCGGCCAGCGTGCCGACGGCGATCAGCGTGGAGAGCAGGCCGTAGGCGTCGGCGTCGCCGCCGAAGACGTTGCGGGCCACGATCGCCAGGGTCATGTAGAAGTTCATGCCGAACGTGGCGATGAAGAAGACCAGCAGCATCACCGTCAGCAGGTCAGGGCGGCTGCGCACGTAGCGCAGGCCCGAGAGGAGCTGGCCCTTCTCCCGCGGCAGCGGCTCCGAGCGCAGGAGCTGCGACGTGCGCATCAGCCAGATGCCGCCCACCACGCCGACGAAGCTGATGGCGTTGGCCAGGAAGACCCAGCCGGTGCCGATGGCCACGATCGCCAGGCCCGCGATGGCGGGGCCGATGATGCGGGCCAGGTTGAACATCATCGAGTTGATCGCTACGGCGTTGGTCAGCTGCTCGCGGCCGACCATCTCCACGACGAACGACTGGCGCACGGGGGTCTCCACCGCGGAGAACGCGCCCAGCAGCAGGCAGAGCAGGTAGACGTGCCAGAGCTCGACCACGCCGGTGACGTCGAGGATGCCCAGCGCCAGCGCGCAGACGCCCAGCGCGGACTCCAGCCAGAGCAGGAGCTTGCGCTTGTCCATGCGGTCGGCGAGGACACCGCCCCACATGGACAGCAGCAGCACCGGCAGGAACTGCAGCGACGCGGCGATGCCGAGGGCCATGGGGGAGCCGTTCGACAGTTCCAGGACCAGCCAGTCCTGGGCGACGCGCTGCATCCACACGCCGACGAGCGAGATGATCTGGCCGGAGGCGTAGAGCCGGTAGTTGCGGATGCCGAGGGAACCGAACATGCCGGTACGACGAGGTGGCGAAGTGTCCGCTCCACCACCCGCGTAACCCGACACTTCCTTACTGCCCCGCCATCCTGTCGATGATCTCCGCGGCGCGCGAGAGCAGCTCCCGGTCGTCGTGGGTCAGCTCCGCGAGCCTGCGGTCCAGCCACGCCTCGCGGGCCGTGATCTCGTCTTCGAGGTACGACGAGCCTTCGCCCGTCAGCTCGACGATGGCTTGACGGCCGTCGGTGGGGTGCGGGCTGCGCGTGGCGAAGCCGAACTCCTCCAGTGCCGCTATCACCCGCGTCATCGACGGAGGCTGCACGCCTTCCTTCGACGCCAGCTCGCCAGGGGTCAGCGGTCCGCACTTGTGCAGTGTGGACAGAGCGGACACCTGCGTGAGCGACACCGCCGAGTTGGTGCGCTGGGCTCGCAGACGACGGTTGAGACGGACGACGGCGAGCCTCAGCCTGCTCGCCAGTCCGTGCTGATCGGTCGCCACGTAGTTAGCATACCTCACGAAATAGTTTCCTGCCGAAAGGTCAGCTCACGAGGCTCTGGATCGGTCCGAGCGCGAAGTAGACGACAAAAGCGGCTGCCACGACCCACATCAGCGGGTGGACCGACCGGGCGCGGCCGGTCAGCGCCTTCAGCAGGACGTAGCTGACGAAGCCCGCGCCGATGCCGTTCGCGATCGAGTAGGTGAACGGCATGACGACGATCGTGAGGAACGCGGGCAGCGCGATGGTGAAGTCGGTGAAGTCGATCTCGCGGATCTGCATCATCATCAACGCGCCGACGATCACCAGCGCCGGTGCGGCCGCCTCGATCGGCACGACCTCGTAGAGCGGCGTGAAGAACATCGCCAGCAGGAACAGCGCGCCGGTCACGACGTTGGCCAGGCCCGTGCGCGCGCCCTCCGCGATGCCGGACGCCGACTCGATGTAGACGGTGTTCGACGAGCTGGACGCGGCACCGCCGGCCACGGCGCCCAGGCCGTCGACGAACAGCGCCTTGCTGACGTTCGGGAGCTGGCCGTCCTCCTTGATGAGGTCCGCTTCCTTGCCGAGACCGGTCATCGTGCCGACGGTGTCGAAGAAGTCGGTGAGCACGAGGGTGAAGACGATGAGGGCGGCGGCCAGCGCGGGGAGCCTCGTCCAGGCGCCGAACGACACGTCGCCGAGCAACGACAGGTCCGGCATGCCGAACACCTGGTCGGGCAGCGCGGGGTAGCCGAGGTTCCAGCCCTTGGCGTTGACGCCCGCGGACGGACCGGCCTTGACGATCGCCTCGAGGATGATCGCGAAGATCGCCGTGGCGACGATGCCGATGAGGATCGCGCCCTTGATCTTCCGCGCGAACAGCACGCCGGTGACCACGAGTCCGACGACGAAGACGAGGGTCGGCCAGCTCGCGATCGAGCCGTTGATGCCCAGACCGACCGGCACGGTGGTGTTCGCGGCGTCCGGGAGACGGCGGACGAACCCGGCGTCGACGAGTCCGATGAAGGTGATGAAGAGACCGATGCCGACGGCGATCGCGGCTTTGAGCTCGTTCGGCACCGCGTTGAACACGGCGGTGCGCACACCCGTGACGACCAGCAGCAACACGACGAGGCCGTTGACCAGGACGAGGCCCATGGCCTCCGGCCACGAGACCTTGGTGGCGACGGAGACCGCGACGAACGAGTTGATGCCGAGACCGGTGGCCAGCGCGAACGGGTAGTTCGCGATCAGTCCGAACAGGATGGTCATCACACCGGCGACCAGCGCCGTCACCGCGGCGACCTGGCCGACGGGGAGGATGTTGCCCAGCACGTCGGGGTGCGCGCCGGGACCCGTCGGGGCGAAGCTGCCGATGATCAGCGGGTTCAGCACGACGATGTACGCCATCGTGAAGAACGTGACGACGCCGCCGCGCACTTCGCGCGACACGGTCGACCCGCGCTCGGAAATCTTGAAGAACCCGTCCAGCATCTGCTCTCCTTACGACGTGTCCGAACGCGACTCCGCCCCGCACCCGCCTCCGCTCCCGCACAGGCTGGCAGACCCCGTGCCCGTCGTGCTGGGTGGCACCGCGCTGTGGTTCCTCGGGTTCCTGGTCGTGCTCGTGGCTGACAGCTCCAACAGCACGCTGCTCTGGACGACCCTGTCCGGCGGCTTGCTCGGGATCATCGGCTACGGAGTGTTCTACTGGCAACGCCGGGCCGCGAGGCGAGGGTCACGCACCGCCCAGCAGGGCCTGGACGACGCGTAACCGCACATGGCCCTGGCAACCGACTGGGTCGGGCTGCTGATCGTCTGCGTCGTGTTCACGGCAGCCGCCGGCGCCATCGCGAAGTTCAACGGCCTCACCACCCCGAAACCGTTCGTCAAGGCGGCCGTCCGCGCCGTCCTCCAGCTCACCGCCGTCTCCGCGGTGATCACGTTCGTCCTCACCCACCTCGGGCTCACGTGGGCGTTCCTCGTCGTGATGGCGGTCGTGGCGACCGCGACCTCCGCCCGTCGCACGAAAGCCGGCCGCAAGGGCGCCTGGGTGGCGCTGGCGATCCTGGTGGGCACCGTCCCCGCGCTCGGCCTGCTGCTCGCCGTCGGCCTGCTGCCGGTGAAGGGCATCGCGCTGATCCCGGTGGGCGGCATCCTGATCGGCGGCGCCATGACCGCCACCACGCTCTCGGCGCGACGCGCCCTCGACACCCTCAACGACCGCCACGGCGAGTACGAGGCGGCGCTGGCCCTCGGGTTCCTCGAACCGGCCGCGGTGCGGTTGCTCGTCCGCCAGTCCGCAGCCGAGACGTTGCTGCCGCCGCTCGACCAGACGAGGACGGTGGGCCTGGTCACCCTTCCGGGTGCTTTTGTCGGGATGTTGCTGGGCGGTGCTCCTGTCTGGCAGGCGGGCGCCCTGCAGATCGTGGTGCTCCTGGCGTTGCTGGCCGTCGAGGCCGCCGCCGTCGCGACCGTCGTCGAGCTGGTCGCGAGAGGCGTGATCAGGAGGGCTTCCCAAGGTAGCGAAGTTAGGCTAACCTAAGTCTCGTCGCTTCGTGGTGGGAGCGGCAGTCAGTTCGGGAACGGACGAGGCCCCCGCTCTGGGCAGAGCGGGGGCCTCGTCGTGTCCGGCGACGGGTAAAGAAGTTGCGCGGGGACGTAGTTTCGAAGGCGTGTCCGTGCTGGCAGCCAGGAACATTTCGCTGTCGTTCGGTCCGAGGACCGTGATCTCGGAGGTGGATTTCGATGTCTCGCCCGGTGACCGCGTCGGTCTGATCGCGCCCAACGGCGTCGGCAAGTCCACGCTGCTGCGCCTGCTGTCCGGCGAGCTGCCGCCGGAAACCGGTTCTGTCGTCCGAGCCGGGACCGTCGCGCACCTGACGCAGGAGACCCTCCACCGCAGCGGCGAGTCCCTGCGCGACCACCTCGCGCGGCGCACCGGCGTCGCGGAAGCCGAGCGGTGGTTGCAGGAGGCTGCGGAGGCGCTGGGCGAGGGCGGCGGGCAGGACTACCCGGACGCCCTCGACCACTGGACCGCGATCGGTGCCGGTGACTTCGACGAACGCGCGGAGGCCGTCTGCGACCGGCTCGGCCTGCCCGCGGACCTGCTCGACGGACGGGCGTCCGACGAGCTCTCCGGTGGGCAGCAGGCGCGGCTGCGTCTCGCGGCGGTGTTGCTGACGCGCGCGGACGTGCTGCTGCTCGACGAGCCGACCAACGACCTCGACGCCGGCGGCCTCGACCTGCTGGAGGCCCACGTCAGCGGCTATCCCGGTGCGATCGTGGTGGTCAGCCACGACCGCGAGTTCCTGGCGCGCACCACGACCGCGATCGCCGAGCTCGACGAGTTCTCGCACCGGCTCACCGTGTTCGGTGGCGGCTGGGACGCCTACGTCGAGGAGAAGGCGAACGCGGGCCGTCGCGCCAGGGAGGAGTACGACGCCTACGCGGTCAGGCGCGACTCGCTGGTGCAGCGCAGCCGGCAGGTCAAGGAGTGGTCGCGCCAGGGCGCGCACCGCGCGAACAGCGCCAAGGCGCGCAGGGACGAGCCGGACAAGAACGTCCGCGCCGGCCGTGCGCAGGCGGCGGAGAACCTCAGCGCGAAAGCGTCCGTGGTGGATCGCCGGCTGGCCAGGATGGAGGAGGTCGAGGAGCCGCGCGAGGCGTGGCAGCTGCGGCTCACCCTGCCGTCGGCCGGGCGCGGCAGCTCCGTCGCGTTCACCCTGCGCGGTGCCGTGGTCAGCCGTGGCGACGTGACGCTCGGACCGGTCGACCTCACGATCGGCGCCGGTGAGCGGTGGCGGGTCACCGGGCCGAACGGCTCCGGCAAGTCGACGTTGCTCGGAGCGTTGCTCGGCCGCATCCCGCTGGTCGAGGGTGATCGCTCGATCGGGCCCGGTGTCGTCGTCGGCGAGGTCGACCAGCTGCGTGCCGAGTTCGCCTCGGACGTCCCGGCGTTGCGGATCGTCGCCGACGCGACCGGGATGCAGGACGTCGAGGCGCGCACGCTGCTGGCGAAGTTCCGGCTGGGCGCCGACACCGTGCTGCGCCCGGCCCGCGAGCTCTCGCCGGGGGAGCGCACCCGCGCCGGATTGGCCTTGCTCCAAGCCCGCGGCACGACTTGTTTGGTCCTGGACGAACCCACGAACCATTTGGATTTGCCCGCGATCGAACAACTGGAACAAGCGTTGGAAAATTACGAGGGGACGTTGTTGCTGGTCACGCACGATCGGAGGCTCGCATCGGCCGTGCGGGTGGATCACGAGATCAACGTCGGTGACCTCCTCACGTTTCCTCCTGTGAAGGGTGGAAGATAGGCGACATGACCACCGAGGAGGACTGGCCGGTCGAACAGACCTGGTCAATGCGCAACACCCACTGGCACGCCTACGTGGAGCACACGTCGCTCGACCACGCCTCTCCTCGGCAGGTCCGGCTCGAGCGCACCCCTGAGGAAGTGCTCACCTCGCCCGCGGAGGTGGCGGCCTGGCTGGAGGTCAACCTCCGCAGCGCCACCCGTCCCGAGGAGACCGGCAAGAAGCGCGTGAAGGACGAGCGCGACTTCACCGACTCCAACCGCGTGCACGCCTCGCTCGCCTCGCGCGGCGAGTCGATCTACACCGGGGTGAAGGGCGAGCTGACGCTGGCCGTCGAGGCCGTGACGCCGGACGAGTGCCGGATCTCCCACGACGGTGCGGACGTGGCCCCGCTGAAGTCTGGACGCCGCCGCTAGATTCGACCCCGGGGCATGTGGGCTCTGGGGGTTCCGTGAAACGTTTTCTGCCTGTTCTCGGCGTGCTGGTGCTGGTCGGTGCCGTTGCCGCGGTGGTCGTGTGGCAACGGCAGGAGGAGCCGCGGCCGAGCTACGTCGTGCTGCAGCACTCGGACGCCTCCGAGCTCTGGCGCAGCGGTGAACCGGAGACGCCGCTCGTCAGGCAGGTGGTCAGAGAGCTCGGCCTGCGGGCGTCGCTGTCGCTGGACCAGCTGCGCAGGACCGGTGCCGTCGTCGTGACGACGATCCACCCGAAGGCGCAGTCCGGCGCGAAGGCGGCCATCCGCGAGAAGTCCGCCGCACGGTCCTCGGTGACGGCCGTCGACCCGGCCAGCGGCGCGGTGCGGGCCTACGCGTCGAGCGACGACTCGGCCGTCGACCACGCGGGCGGCGTGGTGAAGGAACCCGGTCCGGTGTTCTTCCCGTTCAGCGCCGTCGCGGCGGTGCAGGAGGGCAAACCGCTCGACCAGGCCGACCCCCAGAGGGCGGTCAAGGTGGCGCAGCGGGCGGGCGTGCCGGAGTTCGCGGACGTCGAGGGCACGCGGACCAGGCTGCTCGACGGGGTGAACGGCGGGCTGCGGCCGCTCGACGTCGCTTCCGCCTACGCGACGTTCGCCGCGGAGGGCACGCACCGCGATGCCCACTTCATCACGCACGTGACGGACGTGAACGGGTCGACGCTGTACCAGGCGCTCGCCACTCCGCAGCCCGCGTTCGACCGGGATCCGTTGCGCAGCAAGGAGATCGCGGACCAGGTCACGCAGGTGCTGCGTGCCGACCCCGCCTGTGCCGTCAACCCGTCGACGGCGTGCCGTCCCGGCGCGTGGCCGGACTCCGCGAGGGCCCGGCACGCGTGGATGGCCTCGTACACGCCGGAGCTGTCGGTGTCGGTGTTCGCCGGCGGGGACGAGGCCGGCGGCGCCGTTGACGCCGGCCTGCCCAAGGCCGTGTGGGAGGCGTTCCTGCGGAAGATGCGGCCCTAGCCGATGTGCCAGGTGTGCACCGGCTCGCCCGCGTGCATGAACTCCATGTACCGCTTGAGCATCCCGGACAGGGCCGCGTCCCTCGACAGGCCGCGGTCCTCCAGCAGCGCGACGGTCTCCCGCTGCCACGACGATCCCGTGCGCCGCGCGAGGCAGCGCTGCTCGATCACGCCGAGGTAGCGCTCGCGGGCCTCGTCGGAGACACCGCAGTCGCGCAGGCCGTCGTGCGCCATCGGCAGGAGGCGGCGCAGCACCAGCTCGTCCGGCGGGATCCAGCCGATGCCCGGCCAGTACAGCTGGGCGTTCATGCCGTGCCGTGCGCCCGCGTAGAGGTTCTCCTCCGCAGCCTGGAACGACATCTGCGTCCACAGTGGACGTTCCTGGGAGGTGAGCGCCCGCTGGGCCCCGTAGAAGAAGGCCGCGTTGGCCATCGTGTCGAGCACCGTGGGCCCCGCCGGCAGGACGCGGTTCTCGACGCGCAGGTGCGGCACGCCGTCGACGACGTCGTAGACGGGCCGGTTCCAGCGCCAGATCGTGCCGTTGTGCAGCCGCAGCTCGGAAAGACGAGGCGCACCACCGGCTTCGAGGACCTCCAACGGGTCCTCGTCGTCGGTTTCCGGCAGCAGACTGGGGAAGTAGCGCACGTTCTCCTCGAACAGGTCGAAGATCGACGTGATCCACCGTTCACCGAACCACACCCGTGGCCGCACGCCCTGGTTCTTGAGCTCGTCCGGGCGGGTGTCGGTGGCCTGCTGGAACAACGGGATCCGCGTCTCGTGCCAGAGCGCCTTGCCCAGCAGGAAAGCGGAGTTCGCGGCGATCGCGACCTGCACACCGGCCAGGCACTGGGCGGCGTTCCAGTGCGCCGCGAAGTGGGTCGGCTCGACCTGCAGGTGCAGCTGCACCGACGTGCAGGCGGCCTCCGGCAGGATCGACTCCGCGTAGGTCAGCAGCCGCTCCGGGCCCTTGCCCGGCATCGCCGGGCCCTCCATGTGCAGCACCATCTCCTCGCCGCGCGCGGCGAAGATGGTGTCGTTGAGCAGCGCGTACCGCGGGCTGTCCGACAGCCACTTCCGGTCGAAGTGCCGCTCCCGCAACGTGGGCAGCACCCCGATCATCGCGAGGTTCGCTCCCACGTCCTGGGCCTTGGCGTCCGCGCTGTCGAGCGAGGCGCGCAGTTCCTCTTCCAGGCCAAGCATCTCACCGCCGGCGAGCTCGCGCGGCGGGACGTTGATCTCCAGGTTCTGCTGTCCCAGCTCCAGCGTGTAGGAGGGGTCGTCGATCTTCTCGAGCACCTCGGAGTTCGCCATCGCCGGCCGCATCGCGTCGTCGACGAGGTTCAGCTCGATCTCCAGTCCCATCTGCCGACGGGGAAAGGAGAACGTGTCTTCTGCGAGCATCGTCGCCAGTGCGTCCAGACTCCGCTGCATCTTCGAGCGGTAATGCTGACGATCGTCTCTGGTGAACGTGCGGCTGGACACTTCACTTCCCATGCCGCTACCCCTTCGCTCGGCGCCGGTGGGCGCGGGCCAGGCGGAACGCCCAACTTGACACAGCGGTAACCGCGTTGACATCGCCCAAATCGGTGCTCTCTGTCACGCCCGCGTAACAACCAGCGATCATCCGCTGGTCGGGCGTGTGGCGTTCCGCCCTCCGGACTACCCCGCCTGTTCCACGACAGGCCGGGTGCAAAACTTCCGGCGTGGCATCAGTGATCGAGATCAACGACCCGGCCGACCCCCGGCTGGACGACTTCCGCGACCTGTCGACGGCCGACCGCAGGCCTGACCGGCCGGGTGGCCGCGGTCTCGTGATCGCCGAGGGCGTGGTCGTGGTGGAACGTCTGCTGGCCTCCCCGTACCCGGTCCGCGGACTGCTCGGCGTACGCCGCCGCATTGAGGCGCTCGACCTCTCTGAGCTGAACGTTCCTGCTTATGTGACGTCAGCAGAGGTTATGGCGTCGGTCGTCGGTTTCCACTTGAACCGGGGTGTACTGGCCGCCGCCGACCGCGCCCCCGCGGTGTCGTTCGACGCACTCGTCTCCGGCGCCCGGCGGCTGGCCGTGCTCGAAGGCGTCGGCGACCACGAGAACCTGGGCTCGATCTTCCGCAACGCCGCCGCGCTGGGTGTCGACGGCGTCCTGCTCGGACCGGGCTGCAGCGACCCCCTGTACCGGCGCAGCGTCCGGGTGTCGATGGGCCACGTCCTGCGCGTGCCGTTCGCTACCACGGATGAGTGGCCCGCGGCGCTGAACATGTTGCGGCACAGAGGGTTCACAGTTGCCGCTCTCACGCCGCGCGCCTCCGCGCTGCATCTTGCAGACGCCAATTTGCGCGGCCGCCGCGTCGCCGTTCTCCTCGGCTCGGAAGGCCCCGGCCTGACCGACGAGGCCATCGCCGCCGCCGACCTGGCCGTGCGCATCCCGATGTCGTCCGGCGTGGACTCCCTGAACGTCGCCACCGCCGGCGCCGTGGCCTTCTACGCGCTGCTCTAGGCCGTTCCCGCAGGTCGCCTCAGAGCAGGGTCAAGATCAGCGCGACCCACGCCACGAGCACACCCGTGACCACGCCGTACGACACCCACCGCCACACCGGCACCTTGCGCCCGAGCCACACGCTCGGCGCGAGCCCGCCGACCACCAGCACGTTCGCGACGAGCGCCAGCCACCGGCTGGTCTCGCCGAGCCCGAGCGACAACGACACCACCGTCACCGTGACGATCGCCGCCGTGATGAAGCTGACCGTGAGCCCGGTCCCCCACGGGGTCGGCTCCGGTTCTTCCTCCTGCGTCGCGACCAACGTCTGGACGGCCTGAGCCTGCTGCTGCGGTTGCCGGTCCTCCGGCGCCTCCACGCTGACCTGCTCACCGCTCACCGGGTCCGTGTACCGCACGGGGGTGTTCATGACCGCCGCGAGTCTGCCGGCGAGCTGCTTGCCACGACGCGCGACCAGCGCTCTGGCCACCCCGTCGGCGGGCGTGTCGGTGCGCACGACGGCATCGGCGACCTTCGCCCACTCGTGCAGGGCCTCGGCCAGATCGGCGCCGAGGGGCAGGCTGTGCGGGTCGACCTCACGCTCGCCGGTCTCGTCCTCCCCGGCGAGCACGGCGCGGCCGTCCCGGACTCGCAACTCCACTGAATTCTCCTCCGGTGGTCTTGGCGCAAAACCTATCGGACGAGGGTGGGGAGGGAGAACGAGTTGAACGGGCTTGCGTTGACTCCGGGCCTGTTGCCGTTGGCACCGGGGCTGGGTTGATGCCGAGGTCTGTCGCCTTGGCACCGTGGTTGCGCAGGCACGATCGAGCGTTGTGTGGTCATCGCCGCTTCGCGACGATTGCGATTGGGGCTTGACTTCGAGCCTCTGGCGGGGCGATCGATCGGCCTGAAAAGCCGGGTGTGAACAGCCCGGCCGATCCTCGCCAGCGTATCGCCCCGCACTCAAAGTCAATCCCCAATCGCAGGTCAAAGGGGGCTATGACCGCTACCCGTCGAGGCCGTGGTCGGTACGGCTCGCTTCGCTCGACGGGCGTGATCGCGGTCGTCGACGCCTCAGAACTGTCAGGCCTGCTCGGTACGTTGGGTCGCGGGGGAGCCAAGTGCGCGGGGGACCCCTGCGCGAGCCTGCATAGCGAACGCGTGGCGGGTGCGTGGCTGGGGTGGAGTCGTGGGATCGCGTTCGCGCCAGAGCCCCATTGGCGCGAACGCGACCCAGGCCTAGGCGAGTGAGTCGCGCCAGGCCGTGTGCAGGGCGGCGAACCGGCCCCGCTCACCGATCAGCTCCGCGGGGGAGCCGTCTTCCACCACAATG
>JASLAV010000544.1 GCA_030146905.1 Lentzea sp.
GCGTTGTACTCCAACGCCTCCGGGAAGGAGGGCACGTGGCGCGTCGACTCGAAGAACGTGCTCGACCGGTACGCGCTGGCGAAGACGCACGACCTGGTGCGCGACGTCCAGGCGGCGATGGACGTCTACGACATCTCCGGTGCGTGCCAGCTGGTGCGCGAGTACCTGGAGGTGCTGACGAACTGGTACGTGCGGCGGTCGCGGCAGCGGTTCTGGGACGGTGAGCAGGACGCGATCGACACCCTGCACACCGTGCTGGAGGTCGTGACGCGCGTGACGGCGCCGTTGCTGCCGTACACGACCGAGGTCGTGTGGCGCGGGCTCACCGGCGGGCGTTCGGTGCACCTGACGGACTTCCCGTCGGTGTCGGACCTGCCGGCGGACGACGCGCTGGTGGTGGCGATGGACGAGGTGCGCGATGTGTGCTCCACGGCGTTGTCGCTGCGCAAGGCGAACAAGCTGCGCGTGCGGCTTCCGTTGGCGCGCTTGACCGTCGCCTCGCCGCTGGCGGCGTCGCTGGAGGACTTCGCCGGGATCGTGCGCGACGAGGTCAACGTCAAGGAGGTGTCGCTGTCCACGGACGTCGACGCCTACGGGCAGTTCCAGCTCGTCGTGAACGCGCGTGCCGCCGGTCCGAGGCTCGGGCCGAACGTGCAGAAGGTCATCAAGGCCGTCAAGGCCGGTGACTGGTCCCTCGAGGACGGTCGCGTGGTGGCCGCCGGTGTCGAGCTGTTCGAGGGCGAGTACGAACAGCGCCTGGTGGCAACGGATCCGGCCGCCACGGCGGCGCTGCCGGGCGGTGCGGGCGTCGTCGTGCTCGACACGGTGGTGACGCCGGAGCTGGAGGCCGAGGGCGTCGCGCGCGACCTGGTGCGCGTGGTGCAGCAGGCGCGCAAGGACGCCCAGCTCGACGTGTCCGACCGGATCACGTTGACGCTGGAGCTCCCGGAGGCGGTGCGCTCGGCCGTGGAGCCGCACCTGGCGTTCGTGCAGGCGGAGACCCTGACGTCGTCCGTGGTGTTCGGCTCCGGCGCGTCGGAGGGCACCGTCGGTGACGGTCTGAAGGTCAAGGTGGCCGTCGCCAAGGCCTGATCGTGGTGTGCGAAGGGCCGCTGTCTTCGGACAGCGGCCCTTCGTCTTGTTCGCGGGAAAAACTGTCAGACCCCGTCGCTACGGTTTCTTTTGAGGCCAACCAGCGAAGGGGACGACGATGGCCATGACTGGGGGATGGCGCGTCCTCGTGGGCGCACTGCTCCTTTCGGCGGGTGCGGTGGTGCCCGCCACCGCGTCGGCCGATGAGGTTTCCGCTTGCGGCTCATGGGAGTTCGTCGAACTGCCGGTGCCGCCGGCGGTGCAGAGCGGCGGGGTCGTCTCCGGCGCAGGCTCGTTCGCCGTCGGCAACGGGTCGTTCCGGTCGATGGACGGCACCACCGTGCTCGTGTGGAAGGACGGGCAGCTGGCCGACCAGCTCTCCTTCTTCCGCAACGGGGTGGTGGCGCACGACGTGAACTCGTCCGGCGTGGTGGTGCTGTCGGCGCACACGTTCCCGGCGGCTTCTCGTTGGCAGGGCGGCGTTTTCGAGTCGCTGCAGGGCTTACCGGGCGAGCACCGGGTCGAGGCGCTCGACGTGAACGAGCGCGGCGACGTGCTGGGCCGCTCCGACGGCAAACCCGTCGTCTGGCCGGCCGGTTCCGCTGTGCCGCAACGGGTCGCGGGCACCGACGCCGGCTGGACGCCGGTGGGCGTCGCCGACGACGGCTCGGTGCTCGTGTCGTCGGCGTCCGGCGCGCAGTGGGTCCGCCCGTCGGGCGTGGTGCCGCTCGGCGACGTGCAGGTGCGTGCGGTGCGCGGTTCGTACGCGGTCGGGATTGCGGACTCGGAGGTCGTGCGGTGGGACCTGTCCGGTGCCGTGAGCGAGCCGTTCGGCTTCGCGGCGGACGCGGTGGCGGTGAACTCCCGCGGTCACGTGCTGGGCAAGTCGCTGTGGGGCGGCACGGAGTTGTGGGAGAGCCCCGGCCGCTCGGTCCCGGTGCCCGGTGGCGCGCCGGTCGTCTCGGTGACCGACGAGGGCGACCTCTACGGCTCGACCGGGAGCGGTCCGCTGCTGCTGGACTGCGCCGGGGGTGCGCGGTGGGCTGTGCCTGAGTGACGGCGGGGCCGCGGCCCGGTCAGGAGCCTGGTCGCGGTACCCGCCGTCATCCCGGCGTGCCCGGTCCTGGTCGGACCGGCCTGCCCGGCCTCGTCGAACCGGTGCTCGACGAGGCCGGGCAGGTGCTAGCGACGCGTCACGCGGCCGTGGCCCACAACGTGTAGGCGATCACGTCCGCGTTGCGGTCGAGCGCCGTGGCGTTGACGTTCGACAGCGTGTCGCAGGAGGCGTGGTAGCAGCGGTCGTAGGCCTGACCGGCCGTACCGCCCCACTTCTGCGCCTGCGCCGCGGTCTTGGTGCCCTCCGCGCCGGTGAAGGTGCCGCCCACCGGGATGCCGGAGCGGGCGAACGCCGCGTGGTCGGAACGGCCGCCGACGCTCGTCAGTTCGGTCGGGACGCTGATCGATGAGAAGCCCTCCTGCAGCTTCTGCTGCAGCGCCAGCGAACCGGAGGGCTGACCGGAGGCGCTGTAGACGAAGTAGCCGGGGTTCGGCGAGCCGGTCATGTCGAAGTTCAGGTACGCCTTGATCCTCGACCTGTCCGCCGTCGCCAGGGAGTTCACGTAGTGGGTCGAGCCGATCAGGCCGCGCTCCTCCGCACCCCACCAGCCGAACCGCACGCGCTTGGTCGGCTGGAATCCGGTGGCCGTCATCTGCAGGGCGACCTCCAGGATCGACGCGGAGCCCGTGCCGTTGTCGTTGATGCCGGGGCCGGAGGTGACGCTGTCGAGGTGGCCGCCCAGCATGACGACGTTGTTCGCGTCGCCACCGGGGTAGTCCGCGATCAGGTTGTAGCCGGTGGCGCCGCCGTAGGTGAACGACTGGACCCGCGTGGTGAAGCCCGCCGCGTCGAGCTTGCTCTTCACCCAGTTGACCGAGGCCAGGTACCCCGGACGTCCGTGTGCGCGGTTGCCGCCGTTGGCGGTGGCGATCGACTGGAACTGGGAGAGGTGGGACTGGACGTTCGCGACAGAGATGTTCGGTGCCGCCAAGGCCGCGGGAGCGGCCGCTTGCGCCGTGGTTGCTCCGGCCACCGTCAAGGCGGCCGCCAGCGCGATCAGGATTCTCATGGTTCAACTCCGTGCAGGGTAGGGATTGAGCCACTGATCAACGTGCTCCGTCGCGCATGAGCCTGGTAGAGGCGAACGGCTGGTGTTGTTAACGCGTCTGATTCGTCCAATTCGGTGGTGATCAACCAGAATGGTCCGGGTGGGTGACGTTACGGTCGTACTGGGCATCGGCGCTGCCGTGCTGCTGATCTCGGTGATCGCGGTGCGCGTGTCGACCCGCCTCGGCCTGCCCTCGTTGCTGCTGTACCTCGGCATCGGGGTGCTGCTCGGCGAGTCGGTGGTGGGCATCAGGTTCGACGACGCCGATCTCACCCAGTCCCTCGGCATCGCCGCGCTCGTGCTGATCCTGACCGAGGGCGGGCTCACGACCCGGTGGAAATCGGTCAAGTCCTCGTTGCGGCTGGGCATCGCACTGTCCACAGTGGCCGTTGTGGTCAGCGTCGCCGTGACGGGGACGGCGTTGCACTTCCTGCTGGGCCTCGATTGGCGGATGGCGCTGCTGTGGGGCGCGGTGCTGTCGTCCACGGACGCGGCCGCCGTGTTCAGCGTCCTGCGGTCGTTGGGCGTCGGCGCACGGCTCACCGGTGCTCTCGAACTGGAATCAGGTCTCAACGACGCACCGGTCTACATCGCGGTCGTGCTGCTGGCCTCCTCCGACCGGATCTCGTGGACCGCGCCGCTGCTGGTCGTCTACGAACTGGCCGCGGGCGCGCTCATCGGTGTCGCGCTGGGCGTCTTCGGCGGCGCGGGGCTGAGACGTGCCGCTTTGCCCGCCACCGGTCTGTACCCGCTCGCGACCGTCGCGGTGTGCGTGCTCGCCTACACCGCGGGCGACCTCGCGCACGCCTCCGGGTTCCTCGCCACCTACGTCGCCGCGCTCGTGCTCGGCAACTTCCGCCTGCCGCACCGCGCCGACACGCTCTCGTTCGCCGAGGGCCTCGGCTGGCTCGCGCAGATCGGGCTCTTCGTCCTGCTCGGCCTCTACGCCTCGCCGTCGCGGCTGCTGGACGTGCTGTTCCCCGCGCTCGTCGCGGGTGTGGTGCTGACCTTCGCGGCGCGGCCGTTGTCGGTGGTGCTCTCCTCGCTGCCGTTCAAGGTCCCGTGGCGGGAACAGGCGTTCCTGTCGTGGTCGGGGCTGCGGGGCGCGGTGCCGATCGTGTTCGCGCTGATCCCGTTGATCCAGGGGGTCGAAGGCGCACGCGAACTGGTCGACGTCGTGTTCGTGCTGGTCATCGTGTTGACGGTGGTGCAGGGAACGACGTTGCCGGTCCTGGCGCGGCGCCTCGGGCTGGTGCGGGCGGGCGAGCCGCAGGAGGTCCAGGTCGACTCCTCGCCGCTGGACGAGCTGGGCGCCGAACTGCTGCAGGTGCACATCCAGCGCGGGTCGAAGCTGCACGGCGTCTACATGTCCGAGCTGCG
Source organism: Lentzea sp. (assembly GCA_030146905.1). Next base: position 4,638 of record JASLAV010000544.1, read on the forward strand.
GCTGCCGAGCGGTGCCACCGTCAGCCTCGTGGTGCGCGGCGGGAAGAGTTTCACGCCACAGCCGACCACCCGGCTGCAGACGGAGGACCAGCTGCTCATCGTCACCACGGAGGAGGCGCGCGAGACCGCTGAGCGGCGCGTTCGCGCGGTCGACAGGGCGGGCCGCTACGCCAGGTGGAAGGGCGAGACCGGCGAATAGTCGGTCCCCGATGCTTCTCACGATGTGATCGGGTGTCGACGAGCGCCGGGACCCTCCGCTAACGTCGTCGGCAGGTCATGAGAGCCAGCGTCAAGCCCAAGCTTGCTGGCCGGCAACCCTCCAACCGCGGTGGGGTGCCCTTGGTGAGGACCTGGTCCGGCGCGTGGGGCGCCGGTCAAGCGCGGGCCTTC
>JASLAV010000622.1 GCA_030146905.1 Lentzea sp.
GGCAGACCTGCTGAACGACGGCGTGAGCATCCCCGCATTCCAGGCAGGTGGAGCGACCTCGTGGGCCGCCGCCTTCCGCCTCCTCGACCAGGAGATCGCACGGAATGTGAAGGTGCTCAAGGCCGACGGGTTCGCGGTCCACCGCCCCGCCGTCTTCTTCCTCTCCGACGGCGTGCCCACCGACGCCGAACCGGATTGGCGCGCCGCGTTCGCGGATCTTGCCGGCAGCCCCACCCACCCCAACATCATCCCGTGCGGGGTTGGCGAAGCCGATCCCACCTTGCTTGCCGAACTAGTGCTCCCGCCGCGCGGCCCGAAGGCGATGCGCCTGTACATGATGAGTCGGGGATTCGACGCGGCGCGGGCGATCGAGGCGTTCGCTGAGGTGCTGATCTCCAGCGTTTTGGCATCCGGGATGAGCATGGCGGGCGGGGCATCCGGGATCCTCCTGCCCGACCCATCCGACCTGCCGCCCGGTATCTCCGCGTACCGTTCCGACGAGGACTTCGTGTGAGTGGGACCGGCCCTGGGCCGTCGTCTGGCGACGAGTGGCGGGGAGGGTTCGAGCGGTACGAGGTCGGTGAGCCCGGCCGTGCAGCCGCGATGGTGCGGCCGATCCGCGATCCGCTGCACGGCCACCATCACGACCACGTGGCCGACGCGTCCTTCTTCGCTGACGCCGACGGGCACCCGGCGGTGGTGGTTGCGGCGGCGAGCATCCGCGGCCTGGCGCACCGTCACTACGGACGTGTGAGGCAGGACGCTTACCGGTTCGCGCTCACCCCGTCTGGCCGGCATCTGGTGGCCGCCGTGGCGGACGGGCTGTCTGCCGGGAGGCACGCCCACCTCGCCGCCGAATTGGTCGCCTCGGTCGGCTGCTCGTTGATCACCGATGCGCTCGGGCGCGGTGGGCTGGACTGGGCGTCCGTCGTCGCCTCAACCGGTTCGGAGGTCCGCGCTGAACTCGACCGGGTCGGTGCGGGCTTCACCGACCTGCCGCTGCGGGAAGCCGACGCGGCGGCCGTTGTGTATGCGGTAGTGGACCTCGAGCCAGGTGCGGCGGGCCTGCCGTTCACCTGCGCCGCTGTAGGTGATCCGTCGGCGTGGAGCGTAGCCGCCGACGTGGTCGAACGGGTCTGCGGCACCGTAGGGGACTCCTTGTTCGCCTCCAGCGCCACCCACGCGTTGCCTGGGCCGCAGCCGGCACCTCTGACGACCGCGACGGGCGTTCTGCGGCCGGGCGGCTCGCTGCTGCTGGTGACCGACGGCGTGGGCGACCCGTTGGGCACCGGTACCGGTGAGGTGGGGCGGTTCGTCGCGACGAACTGGTCGTCACCGGTGTCCGCGTTGCGATTCGCAGCCCAGGTCGACTTCGCCCGTCGATCCTTCGACGACGACCGCACGGCGCTGGCCGTCTGGCTCGACCCGGAGCGGCCATGAGCGTCATCTCGGAGGAGGATGTGCTGCTCGCTGATCCTGTGAAGATCGGTTCAGGCGGAGAGAGCATCGTCTACGACCTGCGGGGCTTCCGACTCCCCGGGCTCGATTTCGGCCTGGTCTACAAGCAGTACCGGGTGCCCAGACGGGCGGTCCTCGGGATCCGCTCCCTCGTCGCCCGCCGCGACGCCCAGCCCCCTCATGTACGGGAGGTTCTCGACCGGTCGACCGTGTGGCCGCTGCGCGTGGTGGAGCGGGACGATAACGCGACCGGAGTGCTGATGAGGATCATTCCGAGCGCGTTCATGCACTCCGTGCTCTCTCCGTCGGGCCGGCAACTGCTCACGGCACGTGAGACCCAGTTCCTGATGGTGCCGGACTCCCGGATCGCCCGGCTGCGCATGCACCCGCCCACCGTCGCCGAGCGGCTCGCAGTCTGCGCGGACTTCGGCAGAGTGCTGTCCGTACTGCATGGCATGGGTGTGGTGGCAGGGGACATCAACGCCCGCAATGCCCTGTTCACCCTCCGGGGCGAGTCGCGAGTTCTGTTGATCGACTGTGACGGGTACCGGGTGGTCGGGACCAGCGCGGCCGTGCCCCAGTTGCACACACCGGACTGGGAGACACCCGAGAGGGGAGTGCCCTCGCACGCCACCGACCTGTACAAGCTCGGGCTGTTCATTCTCCGGGTACTCACCCCAGGCGAACGCAGCTCGGTCAACCGCGATCCAGAAGCTGCTCGGGGCGTGCTGGGTACGGGGGGAATGCGCCTGCTGCGGGCCGCACTCTCCCCCGACGCGCCGGGCCGCCCCACTGCGCTGGAGTGGTTCGAGCAGCTCTCCAGGCTGCTCCAGCGGTACCAATCGTCCGCCGACGCCGGGAGGTGGTCATGATCGGACCGACGGATACGTCCGACGCTGGGTCGGATGTTTACGAGTTCCGCCGGATCCTCGGCACCGCGCTCGCCACCCTGCCGGTGCGGGACCGCGTCTCGTGGGCGGACACCGTACTGGTGGTCGACCACGCTCTGGAGCGATACCTTCTCCTGCTGTCCGCCAGCGGGTCGGACGTCGTGGCAGGACCGGAGCGGGATGCCGTTGATCTTATGGTCGAGCGGCTCAAGGTTCCGGTGTTCGGATACCTCGCCGCACACAGCCGCGCCGAACGCGCGCGACAACTCGACGAACTCGCCCGTCGTGCCGCTGCGCACCGGCAGGTGGTCGAGCAAATCGCCGCCGTGGTCGACAACAGCCGCGAACCGGCCTCCGTGGTGGCCGAATGGGAGTCCCTCTGCGCTCGCAAGACGTTGCTCGCGGCAGCGGACGAGGTCGAGGCCAAGCTGAAGAAGCTCGACGTCGCGTTGAGCACCGTGCGGACCGGCGAGGAGGCTCGCGCGTCGGCGTTCAAGGCGGAGCTGGCGCACTACGCAGACAGCGTGGACGACACGATGCAAGCCGGGCGGAACAGCATCGACGCGCTTCTCCAGCGCGCGGAGCACGAGACCGACGACGCGCGCGGGAAGATCGAGCGCCTGCACGGCGAGGTGGCGCGGCTGCTCAGCGGGGCGGTGGTGAACGGCATCTCGGCTGGGTACGAAGCGGCAGAACTACGCGAACGGCGCAGCGCCGTGCGCTGGCGGGTGTTGGCCGTAGCCATCGCCTTCCTCGGCGTGGTCCAGTTCGCAGTCGGTGGGTACACGGGCGGCTGGAAGCTCTCGTGGGACGCCCTCATCTCGCACGCCGCCCTGACGGTCACGTTCGGCGCCATCGCGGGTTTCGCCGCTCGGCACGCGGCTCAGCACTTCACGCAACAACGCGCGCTGCGATCAGATCACCTACGGATCGTCGCTTCGATGATCTGGATGGATCAGATGACACCCGAAGCGCGGGAAGAGCTGCAAAGAGAACTCGCGGGACCGTTCTTCCGTGCTGCGGAGCACAGCACAGACGACCAGTCGGCGGAAGCGCTGTCGATGCTCCAACTGGACAAGTTCATCGCGTTGGCAACGAACGCGGTCAAACCAAAACCGCCAGCCGACGACGCTGCGACGAACTAGGACACCCGTGACCGAAATCGTTCTGCCCGTCTACGTCGCCGTAGACGTGTCCGCCTCGATGGCTGGCGAGGCGGCGACCGAGATCGAACGCGTCCTGGCCGACATTCACCGGACGGTCGTCCGGGGCGGCGAGGTCGCCAACCGGCTGCGGATCGGCTACCTCCAGTTCGCAGACCACGCCCACGTGCTGGTGCCAGTGCCCGACCACCCGGTGCCGGACCCCTTCTCCGTCACGGGCTTCGGCGGGACGACGAACAGCACGGCCCTCTTCACCCTCCTGCCTGACATGATCACCCGCGACGTCGATCGGTTCGCCAGGGCCGGGGCGCTAGTCTGCCGCCCGGTGGTGCTGCTTGTCACCGACGGCCAGTTCGACGCAGGCTGGGAGCCAGCGTTCCGCGACCTGACGGAGTACGACACCCTCACCAGTCAGGGATTCCCGCACTACCCGTTCGTGGTCCCGCTGGGCATCGGCACCCAGGACGGCGACATGCTGAGGCTGGCCGCGCACCCACCGTTCATCGCTGGGCTGGCCGAGGACGCATACGGCCGCGAAGGCGCGGTGCTGGAAGCGTTAGGGGAGATGCTGAACGCCTCGTTCATCGAAGCCCACCGACCTCCGTTCGCGGGGATCGAGGACCGGGACGACTTCATCTGAGCCCAGCGGGTGCCGATCGGAAGACCGGCACGACCACGGACTGAATCC
>JASLAV010000666.1 GCA_030146905.1 Lentzea sp.
CCTCACGCAGGAGGCACCGAACTTCGCGCGCTGGACGTTCACCGCGCAGGAGGCGCGGCACGTCGTGATCGACTGGGAACCGGAGGCACGCCACCTGCTCGCCCGGCTGCGCACCCTCTCCGGCAGGCACCCCGGCGACAAGCGGTTCACGCTGCTGATCGACGAGCTGCACGAGGCCAGCCACGAGGTGCGCACCTGGTGGCCGCACCACGAGGTGCGGGCGCAGCGCCTGGCGGGGCGAAAGCGCTTGCGGCACCCCGATCTCGGGCCCGTCGACTACGCCTACACGGCGTTCCACCCCGCCGAGCAGCCCGACCAGACGCTGGTGATCTACTCGGACGCCCGGCCCTGCTGAACGTCAGGCCGCCCGCGGGTACATTCGCGCCATCCCCGGCGGTGCGGCGAACGGCGCCCACGTGCCCTCCGCCTGTGCCAGCCGGTCGGCCACCACCCACAGAACGCTGGCGTTGAAGCCGTATCCCAGGTGCGAGGACGACACCTGGACGTTCTCACGCCGCGGCCCCGGCTCCTCGACGCACGACTCCCACGACACGATCCCGTCCGTCTTGGAGTAGATCGACGTGGCGGGCACCGGGATCGGCGGCCTCGTCGCCTCCGGCGGCGGGAACTCCTCGCGCGGGATGTGCAGGCGGGAGAACAGGGCGAAGGCGGGCATCGCCCGTGACTGCGCGGGATCGCTCATGTTGTACGGCGATCCGAGCGTGATCACCTGGCGCACGCGGTGCGGGTGGTCGCGCGCCATCTCGCGCGCGAAGATCCCGCCGAGCGACCAGCCCACAATGGACACCGGACCACCGTGGTCGTCGGAGACCTTCTTCACCAACGCGTGCATGCCGTCCACGGCACGGCGCGTCGGGCCGATGTTGCGCCCCAGGCCCCACCGGCGGACGTCGTAGCCCAGACCGGACAGGAACCGGCGCAGCATCACGGTCGACGAGTCGGCGGCACCGAGACCGGGGAACACCAGGACGGGATGACCGTCACCGGAAGGCGCACCGCGCAGCATCGCCCGCGTGGCCACGAACTCGCTCACGTCCAGGGCGCAGCGGGTGGGTTCGGTGAGGTACCAGAAGAGACCCGGTGGCGTTCCTCTGACGAGGTGCAGGGATGGAACGGCAGCTTCGTCGAAGACCTCGTCTGAAGGTACGGCAGACATACGAGCCTCCCCACACGTCGACAACCCCGAGCCGGCGCCCCGGGCCCCGTCGCCCGGTGTGTCCATGATGTTTCGCGGACGATCTTTTCACCAGCACGTTCGAGTCTCGATTCGCCACGCGCGGGTAACGCGCCGGTCACCTCGCCCGCGTGCACTACCTCTCACCTGCATGGACGGCGATTCGGAGGTATCCGGTCCTCTAGTCTTCCTCAAGTGGATCGGATGAGCTCACTCGACGCGGGGTTCTACTTCATCGAGGACGACAACGTGCCGATGCACGTGGGGTCGGTCCTCGTGTTCGACGGGCCGGCGCCGTCCTACGGTGACGTGATCCGCCTCTTCCTGGCGCGCATGGACCAGGTGCCGCGCTACCGGCAGAGGGTGAAGGCCCTGCCGTTCCACGTGGGTCGTCCGGTCTGGGTCGACGACGACCACTTCAACGTCCTGTACCACGTGCGGCACACCGCGGTGCCCTCACCGGGCGGTGAGGACCAGCTGCGCAACCTCGCGGGCCGGATCTTCGCGCAGAAGCTCGACAGCTCGAAGCCGCTGTGGGAGGCCTGGCTCGTCGAGGGCCTGGAGGGCGGCCGCTGGGCGATCATCTCCAAGGTCCACCACTGCATGGTCGACGGAGTGTCCGGTTCGGACATGCTGCAGCTCATCCTGGACTTCCGCAAGGACAGCGTGCTGCCGGAACCGCAGGAGTGGACGCCGCGGCCGCGGCCGTCCACCCTCGACCTCGTGGTCGACGGGGTGCGCGACGCCGTGGTGACGCCCGTGCAGCACCTCGCCGCGTTACCCGCGGTCGCGCGGAACCTGCGTTCCCTCACCGAGATCGCCGACTTCGGCAAGTCCGTCCTCGGCTCTCTTCCCGGCACGGCACGACGTCTGGTCACGCGTGCGGCGACTTCCCTGAACGGTCCCATCGGTCCGCACCGCCGCTGGGTGTGGGCGCGGGCGAACCTGGCTGAGATCAAGCAGATCCGCACCGCCGCCGGTGGCACGGTCAACGACGTCATCCTCGCGGCGATCACGCGTGGTTTCCGCGACCTGCTGGAAAAACGCGGCGAGCTGACCGAGGGCATGGTCGTGCGGACCATGGTGCCCGTGTCGATGCGCAAGGCCGACCAGCACAACGAGCTGAACAACCGCGTCAGCGCCGTTCTGGTGAACCTGCCCGTCGGCGAGGCGGACCCGGTGAAGCGCCTCGCGGCGATCCGCGAGCAGATGGACGACCTGAAGGGCTCGCGCCAGGCCGCGGGCGCCGACGTGCTCACCAACCTGTCGAACTTCGCCGCGCCCACGTTGATGGCGCTGGGCTCGCGGACCGCCATGCGGTTCCCGCAGCAGATCCTGCAGACCGTCACCACGAACGTCCCCGGCCCGCGCATCCCGCTCTACATGCTCGGGCGGCCGCTGGTGGAGATGTTCCCGTACGTGCCGATCGCCTCGACGATCCGGATCACCGTCGGCATCTTCTCCTACCTCGACAGGTTCACGTTCGGCATCAACGCCGACTTCGACGGCGTGCCGGACGTGCAGCTGCTCGCCGACGGCATCCGCACCGGGTTCGACGAGATGGTGGCACTGGCCGCAGAGGCGGCGGAGAGGACCGAGGTGGCGCGGAAGGTCGTCGAGGCCAAGCCCGTCGCTTCCAAGCCCGCCGCTTCCAAGCCCCGTGCCGCGCGGACGAGGTCCAAGGCGGCCGGCAACGGTGTGAAGCCGGAGACCAAGGCCTGAGACACGATCTGACGGTCCGGGCGGGCGCGCACGACCTGCACCTGACCGTGGTGGGGCTCGACGCGCGGCTGGGCGCCCTCGGACTGGTGCTCGGTCAGGTCGACGACGTCCGCGTCGAGCTGGCGTTCTCGGACATCCCGGAACTGCGGCGGATCGGCTGGCTGCCGCCGACCGGTGCCGAGCAGCACGACGACCACTTCGTGCTGACGGGCGCCGCCCCCGTCCTGCGGGAGCGGCTCGCGCTCGGTCAGCTCGCGGACGTGCTCAGGCGGTTGGCGTCCATCCACTCCAGGACCCGCTCGGACACGACCTCAGGGATCTCCATCTGGGGCACGTGACCGACACCCGCGTACTCGTCGTAGCGCCAGTGCGGGTGCCTGCGCGCGACGAAGCGGGCGGCGGCGACGTTGACCAGCCGGTCGCGGTCACCGCTCATCAGGAACACCGGCACGCGGATCTTGCGCATCGCCGCGTAGCAGGCCCCGCGCTTGGACGTCGTGAACACGACGCTGCGCGCGGCCGCGAGGAACGCCTTGTCCAGCCCCTCGACCTTCGCGCGCTCGCCGATCAGGTGCTCCGACGCCTGCTTGAGCTCCTCGGGGATGACCGACGGGTCCGCGCAGACCAGCTCCAGCAGCCGGTCGACCTGCCTGCGGGCGGGCACGGCCCGCGACCGCGCCAGGAACCGCTCGCCGAGCCCCGGCACCGCGTACAGGAAGAACGTGCTGAGCATCGTCGGGTCCGGGCGCGTCCCGACCACCATCGGCAACGCGGGGTCGACCAGCACCAGACCCCTGACCAGCTCCGGGTCCCGGGCGGTGTGGAGCAGCGAGATCATCCCGCCCATCGAGTTGCCGACCAGGACCACCGGCTCCCCGACGACCTCGGCGACGAACCGGCCGAGGAGCCGCGAGTTGGCCTGGACCGTGGTCTGACGACCCTCGGGGTTGGTCAGGCCGTGTCCGGCGAGGTCGACGGCGACCACCCGCGCCTTCTTCGCGAGCAACGGCGCCAGCAACACCCAGTTCAGGTGCGAGCCGCCGAGCCCGTGCACGAGCACGATCCGCGGCCCGTCCTCCGGTCCGCCGAAGTCGACCCAGTGCACGGGCCCGTCGAGGTCCGCGTAGCGGCTCGTGCCGCCGAAGTGCGCCACAGTCGTCATACCAACCAGTATGTCGCCGGGGCGGACCGGTCGGTAGTGGCGTTCGGCGGCAGCCGTTGGCACCGGTTTCACGCGCCCACCCCTACGGTCTGGGACGTGGCACACCTGGGGGTAGTGGAACTGACGGACATCGCGCGAGCCGCCTACGGCCGTGAACTGCGCGACGTGGCCCGCCTGCACGGCGGCAGCAAGAAGGGCGTCTACCGCCTGACGCTCGACGACGGCACGACGGGCATCGCCTACGTGTGGCGCGACTCCGAGAACTACTGGCCGGTGCACGAGCAGGACCCGTTGTTCGGCGACGCGAGCGGGCGCGACCTGTTCCTGACCGCCCACACCGCGCTGTCCGAGGCGGGGGCGCGCGTACCGCGGCTGGTGCTGGCCGACAGCGACACGGTCGTGGTCGAGGACCTGGGCGGCGAGTTCCTGGAGCAGCTGCTCGACGACGACCCCGGACCGCTGGAGCGCCTGTGGGAGGACGTCGAGACCATGCACCAGTGCCTCAGCCCGCGCTACGGCCGCCCCGGCTCCCTGCGGCCCGCCGACGCGCCGCCCGTCCCGGACGTCGTGCTGCAGCGAGCCCTCGGACACCTGGATGCTTGCTGTGCCAGAGTTCCGCGCATCGCGGCGGCCAGGAACCGCCTGGAAACCCAGCTGCGCCAACGGCATTCGGTGATCGAGCCGCGCACGCGGTACGGGCTGGTCCACGGCGAGCTGGGCCCCGACCACGTGCTCGTGGCAGACGGACAGCCGGTGCTGATCGACATCGAGGGCGCGATGTTCTTCGACGTCGAGTGGGAACACGCGTTCATGGAGCTGCGGTTCGGGCCGCACCACCGCCCGGCTCCCGGCCTCGACCCGGCGCGCCTCGACCTGTACCGGCTCGCGCAGCACCTGTCGCTCGTGGAGGGCCCGCTCCGGCTGCTGGACGGCGACTTCCCGCACCGGGACGCGATGAGGGAGATCGCAGAGCACAACATCGAGCGCACGCTGGAGGTCTAGACGCCGTGCGACGGGTGGCCGTACAGGCCGGCTCCCGCGATCTCCAGCGTCGTCAGGAACGTCGTCGAGGCGAGGTAGGAGGCCTCGACCAGTTCCGCGGTGTGCGAGAAGTCCAGTGGCGTCACGGCCTGCACCGGCGGGCCCGGCAGGTAGAGCACGGGCGCCTGCCGCGACGCCAGCTCCACCTCCAGCACGGCCTGGTTGCGCATGCCCAGCGTCGCCCAGAACAGCAGCGTCTCCGCGAGCGTCGCCGGCACGGCGGGCAGGTGGCCGGGGAACGCGCAGTCCAGCACCACCAACGACTTCGCGCCCATCGCGAGCGCCTGGCGGATCGGGACGTTCGCCAGCACGCCGCCGTCGTAGAGCACGCGGTCGTCGATCTTCACGGGCGGGTAGACGCCCGGGATCGCGGCGCTGGCGAGGATGGCGGGCACCAGCGGGCCCGACGTGATGTTCACGG
>JASLAV010000668.1 GCA_030146905.1 Lentzea sp.
GGCGGCTTGATCACCGCCATGGACGAGGCTGCGACCCGGTCGCGGTGGCGAGACCTGAGCAACGAGGAACGGCGGGGCATCACCGAGCACCTCGTCGAGCGCCTCGGTCGCGCGGCGGAGGTGGTGCTGCGGCTCGCGACCACGCGTGAGGAGCTCCTCGTCGCGGACGTGCTGGCACGCAGTCCGGAGGACGATCATCTGTGGCAGCGGATCAGGTACGCGGACACGCTGCTGGCTCAGCTCAACGGTGTCGCCCAAGCCCACCAGAGCCGGGTGCTGGAATTCGGTTCCGCGCTCCCTGATGAGCTGCGCGACCGTGGCCGAACGGCTCGCTGACTTTCCGAGTATGCGCACGGTTCTCCGGGAGTCGCGTTCCTTCGTCCAAGACGACGCCCGCTGAACCGCCACATCACTGGAAACGCACATCCGAGGTGCATGGCCGATGTGACCGGCAGCAGACCGAGCCAGGAGGCCGCGCTCGCGACGGACAGGACCCGCCTGGTAGTCCGCCGAGCCAGCAGCGACAATGACCGGATCATGCTGACGCCCTCGCGACTCACTCTCGCCCGCACCCGGCGCGGACTCACCGCGGCCGAACTGGCGCGCAAGTCGGGCGTGCAGGCGCGGGCCATCGGCGAGTACGAACGTGGCCTGTGCAGGCCTCGGTCCGCCACGGTCGAGGCGCTGGCAGGAGCACTCGGATTCCCGGCCGCCTTCCTGACGGCGTCCGAGCCGCCGAAGCCGCAGGGCGCGCCGCCGAACGCCCAGGCGGCCTCGGCGGCGCAGCTCGCGATCGAGTTCAACGGGTGGCTGGACCGGCTGTTCGTGCTGCCCCAGCCGAACCTGCCGCCGCCGCGGACGTCGCCCCGGCGCACGCGCGACGCGTGGCGGCTCGCGGACGAGCCTGCGCCGAACATGGTGCAGTTGCTGGAGTCGCACGGCGTGCGGGTGTTCTCGCTACCGGTCGACTGTGCCGGGCACGAGGCGTTCTCGTGCTGGCACAACGGGACGCCGTTCCTCTTCCTCGATCCCTCTGCCACGCCGGAGCAGGCGCGGTTCGACGCGGCGGTCCAGCTCGCGGTGCTCCTCGGGCACGATGAGTCGCAGGAGTTCGCCGCCGAGTTCCTGATGCCCCAACGGCAACTGCTCGGCACGGACCACCGGCATTGGCACGTGGACAGGGAACAGTTCACAAGGCGGGCGAACGTCCACAGCGTCGTCCAGGGCGGCATGACGCGGCGCGAGTCCTCGAAGCTGCTCACCAAGGTGTTCAGGGTGCTGCGCGAGAACGGCATGACGCCGGCGCACGTGGCCAAAGAACTCAACCTCGGGCTGGAAGAGCTCAACGGCATGGTGTTCGGGCTCGTGCTGACGGCACTGCCAGGTGGCGGAGAACCAGGGTCGAGAGGACGCGCACGCCTTACCCTGGTCCACTGATCAAGTCTTGGGGCCAGATGATGTTCCTGATCCGGTCGCGCTGCCGTGGATCCTGCGCGTGCTTCCGCCAGGCATCGTCTACAAGCGCGTCGAGGAAAACCCGGTGTTGCCGCTGACCGACGATTCCGATCCTCACCGAAGTCCGGTCACGGGCTGGAGCGCAAGTCTTGCTGCGCTAACCCAAACGGGGGACTTCTGAAACGCATCGGCCGATCTAGCCGACACTCAGAGTGACGGGATGCCGAGTCGTGAGGATGCCCCATGACGATGCAGCAGCGCACAGAGCCCTCGCCCGCAGCCGTTCTCATCGCCGTTGCCGTACTCGCGCTCGTTCTGACCGTTGCTCTCGGCCCGCTCGGCTTCGTCATCGGCCTCGCGTTGTTCGCGCTGATGTTCGTCGGAACGAAGAAGAACCAGGCCTCGGAACCGATCACCCCGATGCGCACCCGCTCTCGCATCCGCCGCCTGTCGACCGCGGGGCGGGTCGCGATCGTCGGCGAGTCGCACCACCAGGACGCCATCGCCGAGATCGCGGGGCACGCGACGGCTTACAAGACCGACGAAGCCGTCCCCGTGACCGCCGTACTCGTGCCGGAACCCGCGAACCGGCACGACCGCCAAGCGGTGCGGGTCGACCTGCTGCGCGGTGACGGTTCCGCGGTCACGGTCGGCTACTTGCGCAGCGATCAGGCGTCCGACTACCAGCCGCTACTGCTCGAACTCGCCGAGCGCGGCGAAGTCGGCTCGTGTCCCGCCCGCATCGTGGGCGGCGGCCAGCGCCACTACGGCGTGCACCTGCACCTCGGCGTACCGCGGCTGCTCCTGCTCGACCACGAGGTTCTCGGCACGGCACTGACTTTGCCCGCCGAACAGCAGGTCACCATCACGGACGAGGAAGCGCATCAGCACGTGTTGCACCGCGTGGTCAACGGCCGCACGCCTGTCCACGTCGTCGCGGAGCTGAAGGACTGCCGTATCACCAAGGGTTCCCACACAGGCAAGCCCACGCTCGAGGTGCTGCTCGAAGGCGAACGCATCGGCCAGCTCAACTATGCGATGGGCCTGCGCTACCGCGAGATAGCGGAAGAGTGGCGTGCCCGCACCGGACGTGTGCTCTGCGAAGCGGTAATCACCAACGAGGGCACGCGCGGCCTTCACGCGAAGCTGCTGCTGCCCAAGTAGTCGGCGAAGGTGCGCGGTTCACGGCCGAGAACGCGCTGCACACCGTCCGACAGGTGCGCTTCTTCGCCCTTGCGGATGCGCACGAGCAGCATCGTCACCAGGTCGGCGATCTCGTCCGGGTAGCCGAGGTCGCGCAACGAGGCAGCGAACTCGTCGGGCTCGACGTCGGTGTAGAGGACGGGCTTGCCGGTCACCGCGACGATCCGCGCCAGCACCTCGGCGAACGACAGCGACTCCGGCCCGCTCAGCTCGTAGGTCTGCCCGGCATGCCCTTCCGCGGTCAGCGCGGCGACGGCGACCTCGGCGATGTCCACCACGTCTATGAACGGGTGAAGGCCCTGGCCGGCGGGCACCGCGAGTTCGCCGTGCTGGACGGGCGCGGCGAACATGTCCTCGTCGAAGTTCTGCATGAACCAGGTCGGCCGCAGGATCGTCCACTCGGCACCCGAGCCCTTGATCGCCGCCTCGAAGGGGTCGTCGTCGGGTGCACCTCTCATGAACAGCAGCACGAACCGGGTGACACCGGACTTCACGGCCAGCGGCACGAACTCGGCCAGCAACGCGGGGTTGTCCGGTGGGACGACGTAGACGGCGGTGGTACCGGCGAGGGCAGGCTCCCAGGTGCCGGGGACCGACCAGTCGAACTTCGTGGCCGACGACCGCGACGCCGGACGGGCCGCCTCGCCCAGGAGGTCGGTGACACGACGGCCGGTCTTGCCCGTGGCGCCGAGCACGAGGACCGTGGCATCCACTGAGGACGGGTTGGTTTCGCTCAACGTTGACATGACACAAGCCAATCAACATTGACGCGGACGATCCATGATTGAACCGCCGCCGTCCTTGCTCGTTCGTCCACGTGGTAGTCAGTGGGTCATGAGTGAGCGTGACCTTGTGGATCTGAGGGATGCGTTGCGTGCGTTCGCCGCCGCCCGCGACTGGGACAGTTACCACACGCCCAAGAACCTGGTGATGGCGTTGTCCGCGGAGGTCGGCGAGCTCACCGACCTGTTCCAGTGGCTGACGCCGGAAGAGGCGCAGAACGCCATGGCGGACCCGGAACTCGCCTGGAACGTCCGCGACGAGCTCGCGGACGTGATGCACTACCTGACCAGGCTGGCGGACAAACTCGGTGTCGACCTCGTCGAGGCCGCGTTCGCCAAGATCGAACGCAATGAGCGGAGGTTCCCCACCGGGAACCTCCGGCCGGTCCCCATCGAGAAGGGCGAGCTTTGAGTCTGCAGAACGTGCACGCACTGCATGTGCACCAGAAGGTCACGTTCATGGTCAACCGCTACGAGGTCTTCGTCGACGACAACGGCAAGCCAGGGCAGCTGGTCGGCTTCGCCGAGCAGAAGAGGCTGAAGATCAAGGAACGGATCACCATCTACACCGACTCGTCGAAGAACGAGGTGCTGTTCGAGTTCAACGCCCGCAAGGTCCTCGACCTGGGCGGCGGCTACGACGTGACCGACCCGGACGGCCGGCAGATCGGGTTGTTCCGCAAGAACTTCGCCAAGTCGCTGCTGCGGTCGACCTGGCACCTGGAACAGCCGGGCTGGGGCACGTCGACGGGCGCCGAGCGCAACAAGTTCCTCGCCGGCTTCCGCCGGCTGTGGCAGTGGATCCCGGTGGTTGGAGACGCGCCGTTCCCCATGCGGTATCACTTCGACTTCGTCACGGAGAACGGCGCTCCCGTGTTCAGCGTCGACAAGAAGACCTGGCTTCGCGACCACTACCTGGTCACGATCCAGGATCTTGGCGTCGACCGCCGGCTCGTGATCGCTCAGGCCGTGGCGCTCGACGCGCTGCAGTCCCGCTAGAGGTACGTCAGCAGGAGGAGGATCAGGCACACCAGCAGCACGACGCCGAGCACTGCGGGCAGGAGCGACTGCGAGGACGGCGCGGGCTCGCGGGCGTGCCTGCCCCGCCTCCTGCGCGCTCGCCACCGCAACGGTGCCTCCCCTGCCCACTGCTCGTTCATGACGATCACGGTAGGGACCGGGAAGCCGAGGTCGACTCACGTCACCCGCTCGCCGGGAGGGCGTCACCCGGTCGGCCGCCGCAATGAACACGGCGCAATTCGGGACGACACGAAAAAAAGCCCTGCGGGGAGCGCTTGTGGCGCTCAACCCGCAGGGCAAATAAAGTTCGGCGGCGACCTACTCTCCCACACCGTAACCAGTGCAGTACCATCGGCGCAGAAGGGCTTAACTACCGGGTTCGGAATGGGAC
>JASLAV010000685.1 GCA_030146905.1 Lentzea sp.
GTCACCATGACGAGGAAGTACACCGACTGGCTCGGCTACAACCTGCTGCGCGAACCCGACGGCTCCGGCTGGTTCGCCAACATCGCCCCGAACTCGCGCACGTCCTCCCGGTTCTACGCCGACGTGCGGCCCGATCCCGAACGGACCGCGCTCAACAACCAGTTCGTACCGGTGGTCCCGGATCTCGCCGCGTTCCTGTCGAGCCGCGAGGACCTGGCCGCGGCGCGAGCCGCGTGGGCCGCCGACCCGTCTCCGGTGCCGGCGTTGGTCAAACCGGACACGTCACCGCGCATCCTGGCGCACGCGATCTACGGCGAGCGCTACCCGACCCGTGCCGAACGAACGGCCGCGATCGCGCGCTTGCCTTACCAACGCGCACACTTCACCGAGCGGCGCAGTGACCAAGGACAGGACTTCCTGTTCGTGCGGCGGCCGAAGTTCTACGTCGGCGGGTACTTCGGAGCCCGGAGGTCGACCTCACTGGCGCGCACCGGACTGACGTTCCTGTGGCACCCGGTGGCGGGCACGCTCGTGCAGTCGAACAACAACAACGACCACGCGTGCTGGGGCACCGTGTTCCCCGGCCAGGTCGTCGACTCGGACGGGCCGCAGCAGGCGGAGTTCCTCGGTGGTGAGCCGTACCGGTTCCGCTACCGCACCGCGTCGGGCTCCGTCGTGACCGAGGTGACCGTGGGCGACCGGATCACGCGGACGGTGCGCGCGAACGCGGCGGCGACCGAGCAGATTCCTTTGGTGGTGAGGGATTCCGACGCGGTGTCCCTCGACTCCCGCGGGCTCACGCTCACCCGGCGCGGGGTGGTGGTGCGGTTCGACTGGGGCCAGGACCTCGATCCGCAGCTGCGGACGGCGTCCACGATCACCTACCCCGGTCGCCGGATGCGGATCCTCACGGTGCCGCACAACGGGAGCATCACCCTGGTGGTCACGGCGAGTTAGTCCATTGTGGACGGATACTTTCACTCTTATGTCGCAACGTGCCGGTGAATGTTCGCGCTGCTCATGGGGTATTCGATGATCCCAAACCCCACCGGTTCCACCGCTCACAGGCGAAGGAGTGGTTGTGATGGCACACGTGCGTCATTTGGTCGACGTCCGCACTGGTGACGAGTTCGATCAACCTGTTCCCTTCGGTCTGGTGTACCCGGTGTGCACCGCAGACGGCTCCGCGCCGCCGAGCCAGCGCGGCCGGACCTGGGAGCACCTCGTGGCGTGCGACCGCGAGCTGCGACCCGCTTCGTGAAGTCCGTGTGAAGAACGCCCGCGCCGGGTATGTCGTCCGGTGCGGGCTGCCCGGTCGGGCGCCCTCGTGAAGGGAGCTCGACATGGACTTCGGACAAGGGTTGACCGACGCCTGGCGGGCGGTGGCGACTTTCGTGCCCAAGCTGGCGGCTTTCCTGCTGATCCTGCTGATCGGCTGGTTCGTCGCCAAGGCGGTGGCGAAGCTGGTCGACAAGGTGCTTGAGAGAGTCGGCTTCGACCGGCTCGTCGAGCGCGGTGGTGTGCGGCAGATGCTCGCGCGCAGCAAGTACGACGCGTCCGACCTGCTCGCGAAGCTCGTCTACTACGCACTGCTGCTGATCACGCTGCAGATCGCCTTCGGCGTGTGGGGCCCGAACCCGGTCTCGGAACTGCTGACCGGCATCGTGGCGTGGCTGCCGAGGGCGGCGGTCGCGATCATCATCGTCGTGGTGGCCGGCGCGGTCGCCAGCGCGGTGAAGGACTTCATCGGCAGTGCCCTCGGCGGCCTGTCGTACGGGCGGGTGCTCGCCACCATCGCGTCGGTGTTCATCTGGGCGCTGGGCATCATCGCCGCGCTCAACCAGATCGGTGTCGCCACCACGGTGACCACCCCGGTGCTGATCGCGGTGCTCGCGACGGTCGGCGGCGTGGTCGTCGTCGGTGTGGGCGGCGGTCTGGTGCGGCCGATGCAGCAGCGGTGGGAGCAGTGGCTCGGCCGCGCGGAGCAGGAGCTGCCGCAGGCCAAGGCCCAGGCCGAGGCCTATCAGCGCGGCCGTGAGGACGCCGTGCGGGCTTCCTCCGAGACCGAGGTGATGCAGCCGGTGCAGCCGGTCACCACCACCCAGCGCCAGGTGCCGGTGGAGGACCCGGTCCTGGGCGCGCGGAGGCCCGAGGACCGCTGAGCGAGGTCGACGACGAGCGGGACGTGCTGCGGCACGTCCCGCTTTTCAGTGCAGCTCGGGCAGCGCGTCGGCGGGCAGCGGCCGCACGTCGTGCGCGTGCGCCAGCTGGCAGACCGCCATGAGCCGGACGCCCAGCCACGACGTCGGCGACCACTCGGGGGAGTGGTCGAGGAGCCCTCGCGCGTACGAGGCGAGCAGCACGACGGCGGCCACCGTGCCGACGCCCTCCACGCCGAGCAGCAGGATGTCCCGCACCGCCGCACCGTGCTGGTCGACCTCGGCGGCGAGCGCGGGTGTCACGGCGAGCGCCGCCCACCCCGCCATCCCGATCCGGTCGGACAACTCGGAGATCCACTGCCGCGCGTTCTTCTCGCGCCAGGTCACACGCATGCCCGCCACGGTAGCCGCGTCACATCAAGTCCTGGTTTGAGGGGCCTCGAACCGGGTAGCACGCGCGTAGGTGCGTCAAGCAGTCGGCGCTGGGTTTCAGCTGCGAAAGAAGATCATCATGGGCACCGGACTGGACGACAGGTCGCCGCAGCGGCTCCACCCGACCGCGCTGGAAGAAGTCGACAACGCCATCTGCGCCGCGCTGGCCGACGTCGAGGCCGAGGGCGCCCGCAGGGCGTTGAGCGACGCGCTGACCAGCTGCGCCGCGACCGGCACCACCGTTCCCCCGCAGGTCGTGGCCTGCGTCGAGTCGGCGGGTGAGCACATCGGCTACAGCGAGTGGACGGAGGCGCGGATGCTGCTGACCGTGTCCCACCGCCTGCTGTCGCGCGTACGACCGGAGATGGTCCTGCCCGCTCCGTCGACTCCGGGTGACGTTGCGCTGAGCCGGTGATTGAGCCGCGGTCGTCCTGGGTATCTCGAACGGGCGTTCGAGTGAAAGGGGACGATCGTGAATCGCACTCCGGAGAAGGACCCGCAGGACTGGACGACCGGTGACGAGCCGATGACCGGTCCGCAGGAGTCCTACCTGAACACCCTCGCCCAGGAAGCGGGCGAGGAGGTGCCGGGTGAGCTCACCAAGGTCGAGGCGTCCCAGCTGATC
>JASLAV010000699.1 GCA_030146905.1 Lentzea sp.
CAGGAGTTCTACGGACAGCAACGCACTCTTGCCTTCCGTTACCGCGGCGGCTCCTACGAGCTGCTGGAGACGCCCGCCGGGTACAGCTCCCGTGCGGAGGGCATCAACAACCTCGGCGACGTGGTCGGCGAAGTGTGGCACGAGGACGACCCGGAGGTCCGGGACGTCGTCGTGTGGCCCCGCACCGGCTCCATGACGACCGTGCCTTCGGCCTACGTGGCGGTCGGGATCAGCGACAACGGCAAGTTCGTGCACGCGACCTACAGGTCGGCGTCCGTGAACGACCTCACGACCGGACAGCAGGTGGATCTGCCCGGCGGCAAGCATCCGATGGTCCTCGACGACGAACGGGTGCTGTACCCCACCGCCGCCGGCATCGAGGAGCGCAACCTCGCCGGTGAGCACGTCGCCACCTGGGAGGGCGGCACCTGGCCGTGGGGCAGGACGTCCAGCGGCCACGTGGTGTTCGGCTCCGTCAACAAGGTCGCGTCGCTGTGGCAGTGGGGCATCCGTTACCCCGTGGACTCCGAGAAGCAGCCCAAGGTCTCACTGGCCTACTACGGCGACGTCACCGACGAGGGCGCGTTGATCGGCGTCTACCACGACGCGCGGGGCGGCTCACACCCGGCGCGCTGGTTCTGGTGCGCCTGATCAGAGCGCCGCGCTGAGCTTCAGCAGCTGGGCGGTCGCCCCGCCCAGCTCGAACTCGTTGCGCTTGGCCGCCGTGAAGTACCGGTGCACGTCGTGGCTCATGTCGATGCCGGTCCCGCCGTGGACGTGCACGGCCGTGTGGGCCACGCGGTGCCCGGCGTCGGCGGCCCAGAACTTCGCCGTCGCCACCTCCGCCTCGGCCGGAAGTCCCTCCGAGAGCCGCCAAGCCGCCTGCCACAGCGTCAGCCGGATCGCCGCCACGTCGATGTACGCGTCGGCGAGCCGTTGCGCCACCGCCTGGAAGCTGCCGATCGGCCGGTCGAACTGCACGCGGGTTCGCGCGTACTCCGCCGTGAGCTCCAGGGCGCGTTCGGTCACGCCGAGCTGCAGGGCACAAAGCCCGAGGGTGTACCGCGTGATCAGCCAGTCGGCCGTGAGACCGGGAACGGCCGATCCGCCGCCGGAGAAGGTGAAGGATCCCGCGTCCGAGCCGTCGACCAGCTCCTGCGGGGAGATCTCCACCTGGTCCGCGCCGACGAGGAACACCTCCTGGCCGTGCGGTACCAGGAACGCCTCGGCGGTGTTCGCGAACGGCACGGTCGTCTTCATGCCATCGGCCTCGGAGAGCGCCACGGACAGCACGGTTCCCGGTGTCAGACGGGACCGTTGCTCCGGCGTGCCGAACGACGCCAGCGCGGCGGAGGCGACCGAGGTGGGCAGGTAGGGCACGTCGGCGACCGCGCGGCCGAGCTCGACGAGCACCGAGCACTGCTCCAGCACGCCGAGCCCGTCGGGGGACTCCGGTACGACACCGGACTTGACCAGGTCGGCCCACGGGGCGTCGGACGAGTCGAGGATCTTGCGGGTCAGCGCCGCGAGCTCGCGTTGCGCCTCGGTCAGCGTGAAGTCCACGGAATCTCCTTACCGAGGCACGGCGGGGAGCCCGAGGCCCGCCCGCGCGATGATGTCGCGCTGGATCTCGTTGGTGCCGCCGCCGAACGTCAGGATCAGCGACGAGCGGTGCATGCGTTCCACCCGGCCGTGCAGCAGCGCTCCCGGTGAGCCGGCGCGCACGATCCCGTTGGCACCCAGCACCTCCATCAGCAGCCGGTAGCCCTCGGTGGCGAACTCGGTGCCGAACACCTTCGTGGCGGAGGCTTCCGCGGGGGAGGGCGCCTCGTCACCGCCGGAGGCGATCCGCCAGTTGACCAGCTTCAGGAACTCGGTCTTGGCGTGCACCCGCGCCAGGTGCAGGCGGACCCACTCCTGTTCCAGCGCGCCGGTGTCGGACGCCCATTGACGAACCTCGCGCAGTGCGGTCTGCAGCGGTGCGGCCGAGCACAGGGCGACGCGTTCGTGGTTGAGCTGGTTGGTGATGAGCTTCCAGCCCTTGTGCTCCTCGCCGATGAGGTTGCCCACCGGCACGCGCACGTCGTCGTAGAAGGTGGCGCTCGTGGTGGGCCCGGACATGGTCCGCACCGGCGTCCAGGAGAAGCCGGGGCTGGTGGTCGGCACGATAATGATGCTCAGGCCCCTGTGCCGCCGCGCCTCCTGGTCGGTGCGGCAGGCCAGCCAGACGAAGTCCGCGTACTGGATGAGGCTGGTCCACATCTTCTGGCCGTTGACCACGTAGTCGTCGCCGTCGCGGACGGCTCGTGTGCGCAGGCCGGCGAGGTCGGTGCCCGCCTCCGGCTCGGAGTAGCCGATGGCGAAGTGGATCTCGCCGGACGCGATCTTCGGCAGGTAGAACGCCTTCTGCTCGGGCGTGCCGTAGGTCATGATCGTCGGTCCGATCGAGTTCAGCGTCAGGAACGGCACGGGCGCGCCGGCCGCGGAGGCCTCGTCGAGGAAGATCAGCTGCTCGATCATCGGGCGGTCGCGGCCGCCGTACTCCTCCGGCCAGCCGATGGTGAGCCAGCCGTCGAGACCCATCCGGCGGACGGTGTCCTTGTACACCTCGGCGTCGCCGTAGTCGCCGCCCCCGGCGAGCGCGGCCCGGCGTTCCGGCGTCATGAGCGCGGCGAAGTACGCCCGCAACTCC
>JASLAV010000726.1 GCA_030146905.1 Lentzea sp.
AGCGTGGCACCAGTACTCGCAGCGGGTACTCGGGTGCCGGGCACGGACAACACGCCGCGGGAACTCTCCGCGCGTGAGGTCGAGGTGCTCCAGCTGGTCGCCGATGGCCAGAGCAACAAGGAGATCGGCGAGGCTCTGAGCCTGTCCGCGTTGACGGTGAAGTCTCACCTGTCGCGGATCGGCCGGAAGCTGGGCACCGGTGATCGCGCTCAGATGGTCGCGCTGGCCATGCGTGCCGGCGTGATCCGTTAGATACCGGTTTGAAGCACTGAACCGGCCGAGAACACCTGTGGGTGGTGCGATCGTCGTAGGGTCATCCGCTGTGGATGTACCCGCCGACGAGCCAACCGCACCAACCGGACCAGATCCGGTACCACTGACGGAGCCTGCTGATGGGGTTCCGCCCGTGGTCGCCGATCCTGCTGCGCTCCGGCGAGCCGCTGACGCGCTCGCCGGGGCGAAGGGCCCGGTCGCGGTGGACACCGAGCGAGCCTCGGGCTACCGCTACTCACAGCGTGCCTATCTGGTGCAACTGCGCCGGGAGGGCGCCGGCACGTGGTTGGTCGACCCGATCGCCCTTGGCGGACGGCTAGACCCGCTGGTGCAGGCGCTGGACGGCACCGAGTGGGTGTTGCACGCAGCGTCTCAGGACCTGCCGTGCCTCGCTGAACTCGGGCTGCGACCCGGCGTGCTGTTCGACACCGAGCTGGCGGGCAGGCTGGCTGGGTTCGAACGCGTGGCATTGGGCACGCTGGTCGAGCGGCTGCTCGGCTATCGGCTGGAGAAGGGGCACGGCGCGGCCGACTGGTCGCGCCGCCCCCTTCCTGCCGACTGGCTGACCTACGCCGCTCTGGACGTGGAGCTGCTCGTGCAGCTGCGCGACGTTCTCGAAGCCGAGCTGGAGCGCCAGGGCAAACTCGCCTGGGCGCTCGAGGAGTTCGAGGCGGTACGGACGGCGCCGTTGCCGCGCCCCCGTACCGACCCCTGGAGGCGCACGTCGGGTATCCACCGCGTGCGCAACCAGCGGCAACTGGCCCTCGTGCGATCGCTGTGGGAAGCCCGCGACGCCGTGGCCCGCGAACGTGACATCGCCCCGGGCCGAGTCCTCCCGGACTCCGCCCTGATGGAGGCAGCCGCACGCAACCCCGCGACGGAAGCGGAGCTGCTCGCCCTTCCGGTCTTCCGCGGCCGTTCCCAGCGCCGCATGGTCAGCGTCTGGATGAACGCCGTGCGCAAGGCGGCGGCCCTGTCCAAGTCAGAACTCCCGGAACCCGCGGGCCAGCACGACGGCCCGCCCCCGCCCAACCGCTGGGCGGACAAGGACCCGGACGCCGCGGCCCGCCTGGCGGCGGTCAGGGCGGCGCTGACGACGATCGCCGAGGCCAACACCCTCCCGGTGGAGAACCTGCTGCTGCCCGACCTGGTGCGGCGCACGTGCTGGCAGCCGCCGGCCGACCTCTCCCCCGAGTCCGTGGCCGCCGTGCTGCGCGAGGGCGGGGCCCGGTCGTGGCAGATCGAGCTCACGCTCGAAGCCCTGACGAAGGCGCTGGCAGCGACAGCACCGCCGGCCGCCACCTGATATCCACCCCATTCGAGCCGTGCGTCGACGACGGCAGCGCCGAGCGCCGTCGTCGACCCGTTCGAGCCGGGCGTGATCACCCCCGGCAGCTGATCTCCATGCCGTCCTCCACCGGGAACGCGACGCTGACGTACCCGTTCGCCGGATCCCGCACGTAGGCGAGGTACTCGGCCATCGAGTCCTGGTCGATGTCGTCGGCGACGACGAGCGCACCGGGCGCGAGCCGGGGTTCGAGGTCGTGCAGCACCGGCAGGCAGAGCTCCTTCCAGCCGTCGAGCAGAACGAGCCCGATCGGTCCCTTCAGCTCCGCCAGCGTGCGCCGCGCGTCGCCGGGCAGGACCGTCACGAAGTCCTCGAGCCCCGCCTCGTCGAGGTTCCGCCGCGCGGTGGCGACCTTCGCCGCGGACATCTCGGTGCCGTACACGTGCCCCTTGCCGTTGTCGGCGACGGCCGCCGCCAGGTAGAGCGTCGAGATGCCGAACGACGTGCCGAACTCGACGACGGTCTCCGGCCGGCTGGACCGCACCAGCCCGTAGAGCAACTCCCCTCCGCTCGCGGAGATCGGCATGTAGACGCCGGCCAGCGCGTCGGCGCGTTCCTGCGCACCGGCCAGCCGCAGCTCGTCCCACGGCGCCTCGAAGGTGTCGTCGGACTTGGCGGCGCCGAAGAGCCGGTCCAGCACCGAACGGACCTGAGGTTCGTGCAGCGTGATGGTCATGGCGTCTAGATTAGACGCAACGTTGCGTCTAATCTAGCCCTGGCTAAGGTACGCCCCAGGAGGTGGCGATGGGGAGCACCGCGCATCGCGGGAACCGGCACGGACGCAGCGAGGAAGCGCGACAGGCAGTGCTGGAGGCAGCGGACGACCTGCTGGCCGAACGCGGCTTCGCCGGCGTGACGATCGAGGGCATCGCCGCACGTGCGGGCGTCGCGAAGCAGACGATCTACCGCTGGTGGCCGTCCAAGGTCGACGTGCTGCTGGAGGCGTT
Organism: Lentzea sp.; assembly: GCA_030146905.1. Next base: position 2,569 of record JASLAV010000726.1, read on the forward strand.
CACCGAGGACATGGCCCAGCACCTGACGCCGGACGACCACGGCGACCTCGGCACCGACCTGCGCACCCACCTCGCGCGCCTGGCGGAGTTCCTCACCGAGACCGACCCCGGCGCCGTGTTCCGCGCCCTCGCCGGCCAGGCCCAGCACGACCCCCAGCTCGCGGCCAAGCTCCGCGACGACCATCTGAGCGCCCAGCGCGTCCGCGACCGGCTCCCCCTCCAGCGAGCGGTCGAGCGCGGCGAACTCCCCGGCGACCTCGACGTCGACTCGGCACTGGACCAGCTCGTCGGCCCGGTCTACTACCGCGTCCTCGTCACCGGCTCACCCGTGACACGCGAGTTCACCGACGACCTCGTCGCGGCCTTCCTGCACCGTCACCACCGCTCTCCGAATTGATATATCGGCGTCCAGCCCGGCGCTGACCTGCCCCTTGGCAACGAGACTTTTGACTTCGTCCGCAAACGACTCATTGCAAGGGGTCGGTTCGCCATGATCAGCACGGATCGGCTGGACCTGCTCCCGTTGCGGGTCGAGCACGCCCAGGAGATGGCCGAGGTCCTGTCGGACCCGGCGCTGCACACGTTCATCGGTGGCACGCCGTACACATCGGAAGCGCTCCGAGCCCGCTACGAGCGACTGACCGCGGGCTCACCGGATCCGGCCCAGCGCTGGCTGAACTGGGTGATCCACCTCCGCGACGAGTACTGCCTGGCCGGCACCGTCCAGGCGACGATCACCGGCCGGTCGGCCGAGATCGCGTGGGTCGTCGGCACGCCGTGGCAGGGTCGCGGCATTGCGGGCGAGGCCGCACGAGGTCTCGTCGGCTGGCTCGCCACCCAGCCGGTGCACGTGGTCGTGGCGCACATCCACCCCGAGCACCACGCGTCCGCCGCAGTCGCCACCTCCGCCGGGCTGACGGTCACCGACTTGATCCACGACGGCGAGGTCCGCTGGCAGCGCCTCATCTAACGCCACCCGGTCTTGCAACAGGTCTTTGCGGACGAAGTCAAAAGATTCGTTGCAAAGAGCCAGGTCGAAGGCACCGCATAACTGATATATCGGTCGATACATCAGTTGCGAGCGGAAAATCGCCGATGCACAGAGGTCAGTCGACGGAGCCGTCGCCGATCACTTCGCGCGACGCCTGGGCATGCGCGAGACGTCGCACGGCCTTGAGCACGGTGTCGCCGATCAAGGTGCCGATGACCATCGCCTCGATGACGTCGTCGCGTGAACCGCGGTCGGCGATGTAGTCGAGGTCGGCCCGCGCGATGATCTTCAGCCCCTCCATGTAGGGGTCGAGGACCTCCTGGAAGTGGTCGTGGCCGACCGAGCGGGCGGCTGACAGGGCGGCCGCGAGCATGAGGGTCACGTTGCTCCCGGCGATGTCGAAGCCCTCAGACACGCCGTGTCGTTCGCAGAAGGCCTGGACGTCCTTGACCGCGAGCGGGTCGAGCTCGACCGCGCTCGGCTGGCTGATGGCCTCCTGCACCGCGCCGAGCTTCTTGTGCAGTGAGGCGTCGCGAGTGTCAACGGCGGCGAGGACGTCGCGCACGGTCGCGATGGAGAGACCACCGACGTCCACCAAAGCGCGCACCAGCCGCAGCCTGCGCAGGTGCTCTTCGTCGTAGTGGGCCTGGTTCGGGCTGGTCAGCACGCCGGCGGGCAGCAGTCCCTCGCGCAGGTAGTACTTGATCGTCGGCACCGGAACGCCACTTCTCTTCGAAAGCTCGCCAACACGCATATGGATAGTGTACCTTCCCGTTTGTCGATAGCGGAGAGTGCCGCTATCCATTCGTCCGAGGGGGCTCAGGTGTTGAAGAACTTGCAGAGCTGGCATCGGCCATTAGTCGTCTTCGGAGCGGTGATGGCCGCCTTGATCCCGGTCGCGCTGGTCGGGCTGCTGGTCGACGACCGGACGGTGGTCAACTCGCCGATCTGGCTCAAGCCGCTCAAGTTCGCCGTGTCGCTCGCGATCTACGCGTTCACGCTGGCGTGGCTGCTCACCTACCTGAAGAAGTTCCAGCGCGCCGGATGGTGGGCGGGCACCGTTCTGGCTGCGGCCGGGGCGATGGAGATGGTCGTGATCGTCGGCCAGGTCATCCGCGGCAGGCGCAGCCACTTCAACTTCGAGACGCCGCTCGACGCGGCGCTGTTCTCCATCATGGGCGGGACGATCGTCGTGTTGTGGGTGACCCACGCGATCGTCGCGATCCTGCTGTGGCGCGCGAAGATCGAGAACGACGCGCTGACGTGGTCGATCCGGCTCGGGCTCGTCATCTCGTTCCTGGGTATCGGCGTCGGGTTCCTGATGACGCAGCCGAAGTCCGGCCAGGCGATCGACGGCGGCACCATCGGTTCGCACACCGTCGGCGCGGCCGACGGCGGCGCCTACATGCCGCTCACCGGGTGGAGCATCGAGCACGGCGACCTGCGGGTCGGGCACTTCGTCGGCATGCACGCGCTGCAGGTGCTGCCCGTGCTGATCGCACTGCTCGGCCGCCGCGCCAACACCAGGATCGCCTGGGTGCTCAGCGGGTCGTTCCTGGGGATCTTCCTGCTCGTGACCTGGCAGGCGTTGCGCGGCCAGTCCCTCGTCCAGCCCGACGGCACGACGTTGCTCGCGCTGACCGGAATCGTCGTCGCGACCGCACTGGGCTTGGCGTGGGCGCGTGAACCGGAGAAGGAGCTCGTTTCCGCATGACCGCCACCCTGTTCGACCTGACGTTCCTGGTAGCCGCGCCGTTCTGGGCGCTCATGATCTTCGCGCCGAAGTGGTCGTGGACGAAGAGGATCGCCGAGTCGTACCTGATCGTCCTGCCGCCCACCCTGATCTACATCGTGCTGCTGGTCCCGGAGCTGTTCGAGGTGCTGCCGCTGGTCACCAGCCCGGAGATCGGGCCGCTGGCGGAGTACCTGGCCACGGACGCCGGCACGGCGCTGGTGTGGGCGCACATGCTCGCGTGGGACCTGTTCGTCGGGCGTTGGATCTACCTGGAGGGGCGCCGGCTCGACATCCACCCGCTGGTGGTGGCACCCGTTCTGGTGATCACGATCCTGCTGGCCCCCGTCGCGTTGCCGCTCTTCCTCGTCATCCGCAAGCTGTGTGACACAACGAACAGGGGCGCCACTGTGGTTACCGGCCAGTAACTAGAGATAGAGTTGGCGTTACCGACCGGTAGGGACGTCGCGCTCCCCTGCCGGAGTGGACAGAGTTGTCACCACAAGTGAGGAGACGCCGTGGCCGCACCAGCAGCGCCGGCACGCGTTCGGAACGTGGTCTTCGTCGACGGCGTCCGCACGCCGTTCGGCAAGGCCGGCCCCAAGGGGATTTTCGCCGAGACCCGTGCCGACGACCTCGTCGTGAAGG
>JASLAV010000953.1 GCA_030146905.1 Lentzea sp.
GTGCGGAATGACCTCGTGCCCGGCAAAGGACAACAACCGGCAGAAGGCGTCCCCGATGATCGTCGACCGCAGGTGCCCGACGTGCATCTCCTTGGCGACGTTGGGGCTGCTGTAGTCGATGGCGATGCGCCGGGGCGAGTCCGTGACAGGCACACCGAGCCGCGAGTCAGCGAGCAACTTCGCGGTCTCGGCCTCCAGCCACTCGCGCTTGAGCTTGAGGTTGATGAAGCCGGGTCCGGCGATCTCCGCCGTCTCGACGGCATCACCGGCATCGAGGTGCTCGACGATCAGCTCGGCGACCTCACGAGGCTTCCTGCCGACCTTCTTGGCAAGGCTCATGGCAACGTTGCACTGGTAGTCGGCACCGTCGCGGTTGGACGGTCGGATCAGCGCTTCCCCGGGGGTGATGTCCACGTCCAGAGCGGCGCGCAAGGCAACCGCGACCCGCTGGCCCAGTTCGAGCCCGACATCTCCACGCAGCACTGAACACACCTTTCACCCACGGCTTGTCCACCCAGTATTTCACCCGGCGCCAAACCGATAGCGCCCGCCCACAACGCGAAGCCGAAGGCGAGCAAGCGAAGGCGAAGCCGAGCCGCTTCGAACACCCCGCAGCGAACGCGCCCAGAGCAAAGCAACCACCCCGCCCCGGCCGCGAAGACCAACCTCACCAACGCCCGAGCAACAAAGCCCCACCACCCACCAGAGCGGCCAGAGCGACCGCCCCGAAAACCACAACCCACCCCAAAGCGGGAACCCCGGTCAACCAGGCCAGCTGATCGGCATCAGACCGGGGAGCCTGCCGCCGCCACCGCTTGACCTGCAACTCCCAAACAGGCCGGACCCCACCCAGCAGCAAGAACCAGGCGAAAACATAAGCAGCGGCATCCCGAACCTCAACAGAGGCGTAAAACGAGACAAAAAGAAGCAAAACCCCGGTGACGACAACGGACAACACACCGAACACATTCCGGATCATGATCAACATAGCGGCCAGAAAAGCGATGCTGACCCACAGCATCACCTGGACCTGCTCCTGGGTGATCAGCAAAGCGGCCCCGAACCCGAGCAACGACGGAGCCACGTACCCGGCCAGAGCGGTGAGCACCATCCCTGGCCCGCGGGGCTTCCCGCGCGACACGGTGAGGCCACTGGTGTCGGAGTGCAGCTTGATGCCGCTGAGCCGCCGCCCGGTCAGCACCGCGAGCAGCGCGTGCCCGCCCTCGTGGGCGATGGTGATGACGTTGCGGGTGATCCGCCAGATCCCGTGCGGGGCGACCGCCAGGAACGCGGCCAGCGCGGTCCCCCAGGTGATCAGCACCTCGTGGGTCAGCAACGAGCCTGGCAACAGGTCGGAAGGCATCGAGACATCGAAACAGACGCGCCGTGAGAGCCACATCAAGGGCTCCGCACGGCGCGTCTGGACCGGACAGGGGAACCCGTCCGGGGGGTCTCAGTGCTTGATCTTGTCCTTGCTCACGCGTTCGGTCTTCGGGTCGACCACCGCCTGCTGCTTGGTGATCGGCTCGGTGGGCGCGACCGGGCTCACGGCCGGCTCCACCCGCTCGTCGCGCGGCATGTCGTCCCGCTCGTCGCGGAACGCCTCCGAGCGCGGCTCCGGCAGGACCGGCTCCTCCTCCTCGATCAGCTTGCGGCGCGCGGGCATCACCGCGAGCAGCAGGCCGAAGATCGCGATGCCGAGGTGCAGCCAGTTGTCGTTGGTGTTGACCGCCAGCGGGTTGCCGTACTGCTCAGCCGGGTTCTGGGCGAGGATCCCCGTGATCATGAGGTCCCACACGAAGAGCGCGGTGAAGCCGGCGAACAGCAGCCAGCCGTACGTGCGGGCCAGTCCAGACCCGAGGGCCATGAGCAGCCCGAGCACGCCGACGACCACGAAGACCAGGTTGTGCAGCGGGTTCACGGAGAACCCGAGCACGTACGACTGGGCGGCCCAGTCGCCGATGCCGGTGCGTGTGAAGCCCACGACGCCGAACACGATGAACGCGATGCCGGCCAGACCGGCCAGCAGCTGCACCGGTTGCAGACCGGCGATCTTGACAGTGCGGTGGGTCATGACGCCCTCCAGGCTCCGTTCTTGTCGCCGCCGGACTACCCCGCGCTCACATTCCGCAAACCGTTCCGGCCGTTCACGGACACATCCGGCATTCCGTTGCGCACGACGATCAAGTTCTTCTCGGCCACGTGCACCACGCGCGCCCGTGACGGGTTCACCAGGACGTGCGAGACGTGCATCCCCACCGTGCGCACGCCGAGCACCAGTTCCTCGGCGATCTCCTTGTTGGTGCGGCCCCGGCCCACGAGCTCCGGCACCTTGCGACCCGGTCGGCGTGGCGCAGCATTTCCGTTTCACCGCAACGCCGTCGCCCGCTCAAGCGCGTGGCGCACGTTCCCCCAGGAGCCGGCGAGCACCCGTCAGATGCTGCCCTTGCGGCCGATTCCCGCGTATGCGCCGGGAACCACGCACGGCGCCTCCATCGACAGGCCTTCCATCAGCTGCTCGACCGGAGCCGGGTGCGACACGACGAGGAACCCGCCGGCTGGCAGCGCGTGCCGGTAGCGGCGCACCACGCGTCCCGGTCCGGTGGAGTCGTCGACGTACCTGAGGACGTCGACCATCAGCACCGCGTACGGCTCGCGCAGGTCCAGGTGGGACAGCACACCCGGATGTCGCAGCACCTGCTCCGGCCGGCGCAGGTCGGCCTCCACCGCGCAGGCCCGCGGCTCGCCGCGCAGCAGCCCGCGGGCGAACGCCACCGTCACCGGGTCCGAGTCCACGTAGACGACGCGGGACTCCGGCAGCGTCTGGTGGGTCGAACCACAGGTCGGGATGCCCGAACCGAGGTCGAGGAACTGGCGCACGCCCGCCGCCCAGCAGTGGCGGACGGCGTGGCGCAGGAACGTGCGGTGCGCGCGGGTGACCAGCGGCAGTTCGGGGTCGATCCGGACCGCCTGCTTGGCGAACGCCCTGTCCGGCGCGTAGTTGTGCGCGCCACCCAGGTAGAAGTCATGGATCCGCGCGGCGTTCGGCCGACGTACGTCGACCTCGAAGCGTGCGAAGGCGGGGACCGCGGCCATTCGCAGAGCGTAACTGGCGCCTAGACCATTCGGGCGAAGTTTTCGAAGATTCTTTGGGTCCGTCTGACATGGACACCTTGCGGGAGGGCCCGGCCCACCCCACGAAGACCGGGCCACGTAGCGCGTACGGGGATCGAACCCGTGTTTCCGGAGTGAGAATCCGACGTCCTGACCACTGGACGAACGCGCCGAGAACGAGCATTGACGAACAAATGCTCGCAGAGTTTAGTAGAAAGTGAACCAGCTGGTCAGAGCTTTGAGGGCGCTCCTGCCCATTCCTCTGCGGTAATCATGGAACAATGATGACCGAACAACCGGACAGCCCGCAAAGGAATTAATCGAGCCACCTGAGGGCGAGCCACAGCGAGGCCCGCGCGTCCGCCGTTCCCAGGTCGCGGCCGAGCAGGCGTTCGGCGTGCGAGATGCGGTGCCGGACGCTGTTGCGGTGCACGCCGAGGACCGCAGCGGTCCGGTCCCAGCCGCCGTGCTGTCCCAGCCAGACCCTCAGCGTCTCGACCAGTTCGGGACGTCCGAGCAGGCCGGCGAGCTCGCGGCGGGCGAACTCGCGCGCCGTCGCCGGGTCCACGAGGGAGGCCAGGTCGGACGCGGGCAGCGCGGGCTCGCCGGTCGCCCTGGCGCGCGCCAGCAAGGCCGTCGCCTCCTCCGCCGCCGCCGCGATCCCGTCCTCGCCGACCGGCGACGACACCCCGACCGGTCCGGACACCTCCACCGTCTCGGGTACCAGCGCGAGGAAACCGTCGTCCGACTTCGACACCAGCGGCCCGTACCGCCGCGCCAGCACCTCGTAGTCCACGCGCGACTCCCCCGCGACCACCCGGTACGGGCCCGGCCCCAGCACGGCCGCCACACCGGACGCGCGCGCCCGCAGCAGGGCCGAGGCCGCGAGCCGCGCGATCCGGCCCCGTTCGCTCTCCACGTCCCTGCGCAGCAACCCGAGCAACGCCAGCGCGACCGCGACGACCGCCCGTTCGGCTGGGGACAGCGGAGCCGGGCGGCGCACCACGAGGACCGCGGACTCGACGGGATCGAGCGTCACGTGGTCATCACCCACCCTGGCCGAGGCCGAACGAGGGCCCCGTCCCGACGCGACACGGCGTGCGAGAGAGGCGACGTCCTCCGGCGCGGACCCCGGATCGACGAGATCGGCGCGGCAGTCCAGCACCGCGGCCAGCGTCGCCAGCACGGACTCGACGGGACGGACGCGGGTGGCGGCGCGGGTCAGGTCTCGCTGGCTGTCGGCGAGCATCCGCTGCTCGCGCACGGCGATCTCCGCGAGCAACGCGCCCAGCGCCTGGGAGACGGCGAGGAACGGCGTCGACGGCGGCACCTCCAGCAGCGGCATGCCCTGCGCCTCGCACGCCAGGAGCAGCGATGACGGCACCGCGGAGAACTCCGGCTCCACACCGAACCCGATGGCCGCGACACCGGACGAGACCAGCCCGGCGACGTACACCGGCACGTCGGACGGGAACCGCACACCGGCCGTGAGCAGCAGCTCCTCACCGACGAGGTACGGCGTCGGGTCCTCGAGCTCCGACACGTGCGCCCAGCGGACCGGCCGGTCCAGGGCGTCGCCTCCACAGAGGACGGTCAGCCCGAGGCCCGCGCGGGCGACGAGGTCCCGCAACGGGACGGTGTGCACAACCATGGCTCGCCGATTGTGCACAACGACCACTTACCGGCGCCAGCACGGGTTCCTACTGTGACCTGCGACCTGAGGAGGTCCGGCTGTGGCTCTCGACTACGCGGTGATCGCCGCCTACGTGCTCGGCATGATCGGCATGGGCTGGTGGGGCATGCGCCGCGCCACCAGCAAGAGCGAGTACCTGGTCGCCGGACGCAGGCTCGGGTTCGCGATGTACTCCGGCACCATGTCCGCCGTCGTGCTCGGCGGCGCGTCGACCATCGGCGGCGTCGGGCTCGGCTACCGGTTCGGCATCTCCGGCGCCTGGATGGTGTTCGCCATCGGTCTCGGCATCCTGTCGCTCTCCGCGTTGTTCGCGCGCCGGATCGTCAGGTTGAAGGTCTACACCGTTTCCCAGATGCTCGACCTGCGCTACGGCGGCAACTCGTCGCTGGTGTCGGGCGCGGTCATGTGGGCGTACACGCTGATGCTGACCGTCACGTCGACGATCGCCTACTCGACGATCTTCACCGTCCTCTTCGGACTGCCGAAGACCATCGGTGTCGTCATCGGCGGTGGCATCGTGGTGCTCTACAGCGTCCTCGGCGGCATGTGGTCGATCACGCTGACCGACATCGTCCAGTTCGTCGTCAAGACCATCGGCATCCTGTTCCTGCTGCTCCCGATCTCGCTGGTCTCCGCCGGCGGGTTCGACGGCATCCGGCAGCGGCTCGATGATCCGGCGATGTTCGACATCGGCAACATCGGCATCAGCACGATCATCACGTTCCTGCTGATCTACGTGTTCGGACTGCTGATCGGTCAGGACGTCTGGCAGCGCGTGTTCACCGCGAGGTCCCCTCGGGTGGCGACGTGGGGCGGGATCACCTCGGGGCTGTACTGCCTGGTCTACGCCGTCGCGGGGGCGTTGATCGGCACGGCCGGCAGGGCGTTGTACCCGGACATCGCCGACAAGGACGAGGCGTTCGCGACGATGGTCGAGAACCTGCTGCCGACCGGCGTCCGCGGGCTCGTCCTCGCCGCGGCACTGGCGGCGATGATGTCGACGTCGTCCGGTGCGTTGATCGCCTGCGCGACCGTCGCGGCCAACGACATCTGGCGGCGCAAGACCGACGTCCACTCCAACCGGATGTTCACGCTGGTGCTCGGCATCATCGCCATCGGCATCGCGGTGGCGCTGAACGACGTGGTGGCGGCGTTGACCGTCGCCTACAACATCCTCGTCGGCGGCCTGCTGGTCGCGATCATCGGCGGGCTGGTGTGGAAGCGCGGTACCCGCATCGGCGCGATGGTGTCGATGGCGATCGGTGCGTTGACGGCGATCACGTTCATGGTGATCGACGGTGTGCTCGCCGACTCGCCCATCTACTGGAGCCTCGGCTCATCGCTCGTGACGTACGTGATCATCAGCCTGGCCACGCCCGCGACCTCGCCCGAGGTGCTCGCGGCGTGGGAACGCAGGGTGGCGGGCGATGCTTCCGATGACGAGGAGGAGGTGAACGCGTGATCGGCCCCATCGACTCCTCGCGGGTCCCCCGCTACGCCGGCCCTGCGACCTTCGCCCGGCTGCCCCGCCTCGACCAGGTGGCGCACGCGGACGTGGCGGTGGTGGGGGTCCCGTTCGACACGGGCGTCTCGTACCGGCCAGGAGCGCGGTTCGCGCCCTCGGCGGTGCGGGAGGCGTCCCGGCTGCTGCGGCCCTACAACCCCGGGCTGGACGTGTCGCCGTTCGAGCGCGTCCAGGTCGCGGACGGCGGGGACATCGCGGTCAACCCGTTCCACATCGGCTCGGCGATCGAGACGATCGAGGCGGAGGCGTCCGGTCTCCAGCGCGACGGCACCCGGCTGGTGACGATCGGCGGTGACCACACGATCGCGTTGCCGCTGCTGCGGGCGGTGTCGCGGATCCACGGACCGGTGGCGTTGCTGCACTTCGACGCGCACCTCGACACGTGGGACACGTACTTCGGCGAGCCGTACACGCACGGCACCCCGTTCCGCCGCGCGGTCGAGGAAGGGATCCTGGACACGTCCGCGATCTCGCACATCGGCACGCGGGGACCGCTGTACGGCAAGAAGGACCTGGAGGACGACCGGCGGCTCGGGTTCGGGATCGTGACGTCGTCGGACGTGATGCGGCGGGGCGTCGACGAGACCGTGGACGCGGTGCGGCAGCGGATCGGGACGCGACCGTTGTACGTGTCGATCGACATCGACGTGCTGGACCCGGCGCACGCGCCCGGCACCGGGACGCCCGAGGCGGGTGGGATGACCTCTCGCGAGCTGCTGGAGATCGTGCGGGGGCTGCGGGGGCTCGACCTGGTGGGCGCGGACGTGGTGGAGGTCGCCCCTGCTTACGACCATGCCGACATCACCTCTGTGGCAGCCTCGCACCTGACTTACGACCTCGTCAGTCTGCTGGCGTTGAAGGAGGATCTTTGACTTCCCGCACCGGCGGTGACGTCGTCGTCGAGACGTTGGAGGCGCTCGGCGCGCACACCGTGTTCGGCATCCCCGGCCAGCACGCCTTGGGTCTGTTCGACGCCCTCCGGCGCTCCGGGCTGCGGTACGTCGGGTCGCGGACCGAGCTCAACGCCGCCTTCGCCGCCGACGGGCACGCACGCGTCACCGGTTCCGTGACGCCTCTCCTGGTCTCCACCGGGCCCGGCGCGCTGCAGACGTTGGCGGGGTTGCAGGAATCGGCTGCCTCCTCCGCGCCGGTGCTCGGGATCTCGTCGCAGATCCCGACGGCCGGTCTCGGTGGTGTGCGCGGCGGGTACCTGCACGAGCTGCCCGACCAGCTCGCGTCGTTCCGCGGGGTGGTCAAGCACGCGCGGCTGGTCCGGCACGTGTCGCAGATCGCGCCGGCGCTGGTGGAGGCGTGGGAGATCGCGATGACCGCGCCGTTCGGGCCGGTGTGGGTGGAGATCCCCCAAGACGTGCTGCTCGCGCCCGCATCCGTGCCGCCGGTGACGTCCGTGTCGTGGTCGGCGCGTCCACTGCACCCGCGGGCCGAGCTGGTCGCCGAGGCCGTGCGGTTGCTGGACGGCGCGTCCCGGCCCGTGGTCCTGGCCGGCGGCGGTGCCTCCGCCGGCGAGCTGCTGGAGCTGGCGGAGAAGCTGCGGGCGCCGGTGGTGACGACGTTCGGCGGGAAGGGCAACTTCCCCTGGGAGCACCCGCTCTCCGCGCGGTCGTGGCTGGAGGACCGGCACACCACCACGTTCCTGGCCGACGCGGACGTGCTGCTGGTCGTGGGCTCCGGGCTGGGCGAGCTGTCCAGCAACTACCGGACGTTCCGGCCGCGTGGTGCGGTGATCCAGATCGAGGCCGACCTCGGCAAGATCGAGTCCAACTACCCGGCGCTGGGGATCCACGCCGACGCCCGGCTCGCCCTGCGCGCCCTGGCCTCCGGCGTGGCGGCGCGGGCCGCCGACGGCGTCGCGGAGCAACGCGTGCGGGACCTGCTGGACCGCGTCCGGGAACGGTTCGCCGGGCAGGAGCTGGACCTGGAGTGGCAGGTGTTGTCGGCACTGCGGTCGGCGGTTCCGGACGGCACCCCCACGTGCTGGGACATGACGATCCTGGCCTACTGGGCCTGGTCGGCGTGGGATCCGCGTGGTGGCGCGCAGCTCACGGCCCAGGGTGCCGGTGGTCTCGGCTACGGCCTTCCCGCGGCTCTGGGAGTCGCGGCGGCTGTCGACGGTCCGGTGCTCGCGGTGTCCGGTGACGGCGGCGCGATGTACGGGATCTCCGAACTGGCCACGGCCGCCCAGCACGGCTCACGGGTGGTGTGGCTGATCGTCGACGACGGCGGCTACGGCATCCTGCGCGAGTACATGACCGACGCGTTCGGCCAGGCCACCGGCACCGAGCTCACCCGCCCGGACTTCGTGGCGCTCGCCGGGGCGTTCGGCGTGCCCGCCACCCGCAGCACGCCCGAGTCGCTGCACGAGGACCTCGTCAAGGCGTTCGCCTCGGACGGCCCGCACGTCGTGGTGCTGCCGGCGGTGTTGCGCATGTTCGCCCCCACGCACCTGGAGCACACGTGATCGTCGCGAACTTCGTCAACGGCACTTCCGCCGCTTCGCGTGAGACCTCGCCTCTGGTGGACCCGGCGACCGGTGAGGAGTTCGGCCGCGCCGTCGTCTCGCGTGCCGCCGAGGTCGACGCCGCCGTTCGAGCTGCTGCCCGCGCCTTTCCCGCGTGGTCGCGCACCACTCCCGGCGAACGCCAGCTGGCGTTGCTGAAGCTCGCGGACCTGCTCGAGACGCGTGCGGACGAGGTCGCCGACGCGGAGGTGCGCGAGACCGGCAAGATCCGCTCGGTCGTGCTGGACGAGGAGATTCCCCAGTGCGTGGACCAGATCCGGTTCTTCGCCGGTGCCGCCCGCGCCCTGGGCACCGCCGCCGCGGGCGAGTACGTCACCGGCCACACCTCGTACCAGCGGCGTGAGGCGGTGGGTGTGATCGCGCAGATCACGCCGTGGAACTACCCGCTGATGATGGCCGTGTGGAAGATCGCCCCCGCGCTGGCCGCGGGCAACACGGTCGTCCTGAAGCCCGCCGACACCACGCCGTCGTCCTCGGTGCTGCTGGCGTCGCTGGCCTCCTCGGTGCTGCCGGCCGGGGTGTTCAACGTGGTGCTGGGCGACCGCGACACCGGCCGTCTGCTGGTCTCGCACCCGATCCCGGCGATGGTGTCGCTGACCGGCTCGACCCGCGCCGGTGCCGAGGTGGCCCGCGCCGCCGCCGCGACCGTGAAGCGCACGCACCTCGAACTCGGCGGCAACGCACCGGTCCTGGTGTTCGACGACGTGGACGTACCTGCGGCGGCCGCGGGAATCGTCGGCGCCGCCTTCTACAACGCGGGCCAGGACTGCACCGCCGCCACCCGCGTGCTCGTGCACTCGGCCGTGCACGACGAGTTCGTCGCGGCGCTGGTGGACGTGGCGTCCGCGCAGGTTCCCGGCGTGGACTTCGGGCCGTTGAACAGCCAGGCCCAGCTCACCCGCGTGCTCGGCCTGCTCTCCCGCTCCCCCGGCACCGTCCACTGCGGAGGGAAGCAGCACGGCTCCGCCGGTTTCTTCCTGGAGCCCACCGTGATCTCCGGACTCGACCAGTCCGCGGAACTGGTCCAGGAGGAGGCCTTCGCACCGGTGATCACCGTGCAGTCGTTCGACTCCGACGACGAGGCCGTGGCGTTGGCCAACGGTGTGCCGCAAGGCCTGGCGTCGTCGATCTGGACCCGCGACACCGGCCGGGCCGCGTCACTGACGGCGCGGCTCGGCTTCGGTGTCGTCTGGGTCAACACCCACGGCCTGATCGCGCCCGAGATGCCGCACGGCGGTTTCGGCGCGTCCGGCTACGGCAAGGACCTGTCACTGCACGGCCTGGAGGACTACACGCGCGTCAAACACGTGATGATCGCGCACTGAGCATCGCCCGGTACGGCATCGGGTAGTGCAGCAGACTCGCCGGCACGAACGCGGACATGACCCGGATGGCTCGGATCCAGCGCTTGAGCCGGCGTTCGTCACCGTCCGTCCACTCCAGACCGAGCTTGTCCCGCAGCTCCGGCGGCAACGTGCCGACGGCGAAGTCCGGCAGCACCTGCGCCGCGACGGGCCGCACCAGCGGCCAGAGCACGCTCGGCAGGTGTTCGGCACCCGGCGCCTTGCCCGACCGCAGCTCGAACGCCTCCAGCAGACTTCGCACACCGTCGGTGGGCATGAGCTGCGTGGCCACCACGTCGTCGACGTACTCCCGCAACGCCTCGAGGTCCTCCGGCATGGACCTGATGCCGAGCGCCCGCCCGGTGTCCCGCCACTCCCGGTACAGCCGCTGCTCGTGGATGGCGGGCAACCGGGGCCGCAGCAACCGGTAGGCCGTGAGCAACGAGTCGAAGCTGGTGGCGTGCACCCACCGGAACAGCTCCTCGTCCGCGCCGGGGATGGTGGCGTGCCCCCTGATCACCCTCCGCGCCTCCGCGGCGGCCTGCTCACCACCGAACAACCGCAGCTGCGACGAGGTGATCGTCCGCGTCAGCCGGGCGAACGGATCCGCCCGGTACCCGTCGCGCACCGCGGCGGCGATGACCGGGTGGGCGACTTGCATCAGCACCGCCCGTCCCAGCACCACCAGCTCGAACCGCGTGTACCAGCCCAGCCGCCACGTCACCGACTCAGGTCCCAGCGTCACAGCCTTGATCATTCCGCCAGCCGGGCCTCTCGCGCAGAATTCGTACCCGAAGGAGTTACGCCGCGCCGGCG
>JASLAV010000993.1 GCA_030146905.1 Lentzea sp.
CCGAGTTCCTGCGCTTCTCGGCGGAGTCCGCCGAACGAGCCGCAGAGACGGCCGGCGAAGCTCTTGAGCAGGCGATAGCCGACCACATCCGATTGGGTCAGCAGTACCGCGAGCTGACCACGGGTTCCGGAGCGGCGGAATTGCATGCCAAGGCCGAGGAGAAGCTGGCTGCACTGGCCGAGCACGTCGAGGAGTACCTGGTCGTCGAGATCCAGCGGACGGTCCTGCGGAGCGAGCTGGACGCCTACGAACGCAAGCACGCCTCCCCGCTGCTCGATGCGGCAGGCCGCATCCTCGAACAGCTGACCGACGGGAGGTACGTCGCGCTGCGGCCCCTCCACGGCAAGGACGGGCGGTCGCTCCGCGTCGTGGGAGCGGACGAACAGGCGCACGAGCCCGACGAGTTGTCCGAGGGGACCGCTGACCAGGCGTTCCTCGCACTGCGGCTGGCGGGCATCGCGTCATTGCAGGAGAGCCGCGTCGCCCGCGATCTACCCACGCTGCCGGTCGTTCTCGACGACGTGCTGATGACGTTCGACGACGCACGCGCCGCGGCGGCCATCCGGGTGATGGCCGGATTGGCTGAGCAGTGGCAAATCATCGTGCTGAGCCACCACACGCACATCCGCCAGGTGGCGGAGGACTTGGGCCTGGCCAACGTGACCGTCTCGGAACTGGTGGCACCGGCGGTGCTGGAGCCGACACGGGCCGCTGAGGAAGTCCGCGCCGCGATCCGCGAGGGCACGGCCCTGGAAGAGGTCGCACCGGTTCACACCAGCCGCCCCGGCCCGACGCAGGACTTGACGGCTGTGCGGGTGTGGGCACGGCAGAACGGGTTCCAGGTCAAAGAACGGGGCCGCGTGCCCAACGACGTGATCAAGGCGTACGAAGCGGCGAACGGGTGAACGGGTCGGCCGAGCGCGTGGACGACTCCCTGTCCCCGCTGGAGAGCGAGTCGGTGTGGCGCGGTTGGTCGGTAGGTCTGACGACCTACCGACAACACGTGTCCCGCGTCTACGACGAAGTTCTCGATGAGGTGGCGGGACGAATCGCTGTCGTCGGCAGCATCGGCAAGGCCGACATCGGCGCGCTGCTGATGTGGAAGCGGCTGCGAGCAGACACGCGGTGGGCACGCAAGCTTTCCGACATGCACGACGCCGACGTGCGAGCGGCCACTGCCCCTGCGGTCGCTGTCGTCCGCGACGCCGATGTCCTGGTCGTCGACGCGGCGCGCGCCGGGCGAGGACTGCTCAGCCCACTGCCCGGGTTCCGGGTCGGCGACGCCTTGGCCTCCGCGGTCCTGGTCGCCGTCGCATCCCACCGCATGGCCGTCTACGACCGGCATGCGCATTCGGGTCTGACCTTGCTCGGCCACGACCTGTCCCCGAGCCAGGGCGCTACGGCCGCTACATGAACATCATCGAGGAACTCAGGGAAATCGCTCTGGAGCACGACTCGAAGTGGACGGCCCGAGATGTCGACCTCGCTCTTTACCAGCTCGGTCGAAGCAGATCCCGATGAGCCGCATCCTCCTGATCGGGCGTCACGTGGCCACGAGGTGGTCCAGAGCCCGTGCTTGGTTCTGCCGTTCCAGTGAATGTTCGGCAGCTTGAGCCGTCCATCCGGTGTGCCGCGGGGTCGCGGCCATCACGTCGAAGACCTGGCGGATGAAGTCGAGTGGAATCCTGGCGTGGAAGAGGTCGCTCATTGAGTTGACGAACACGAGCCGCGGTTCACGCCAGCGGAACGGCGCAGCGAGCGACGCCGGGTGGGTGGTGACCCCGAACCCCGGCCCACTGGTGCGCAGATCGCCGTCCGACTGGTACTTGGCCGACCCCATCGCCTTCGGCCTCTTCGCGAGGGTGAGGGCGTAGCAGTGGTCGCAACCAGCGGAAACCTTGTCGCACCCGGCGCTCGGGTTCCACGTCGTCTCGGTCCACTCGTTGCTGGATCTGGCGCTCATCGCCCTCCCTTGACCAAGTCGACACCGTAAGCCACCCCCACCGCTCCCCGAATGAGCGTCATCAAGCAACTTGCCCCGAACTCGTGTTCGAATCAACCGCCTCGACCGGGTCGGGCTGGTCAAGCGGGCATCAAGTCACGGTGAAGTCGACGAAGGCGCTGCCTGTCTGGCCGGAATCGGTGGCGATGTCCACGTGGAGCCGGTAGCCGCCGGGAGTGTCGAGCGAGTCGTTGAAGTTGAACATGGTGATACCGCCGGACGTGCACCGGCCATTGCGCACCTTCTGCACCTCGACGCCCCCGCGCGTCAGCACCCACGAGGGGTAGCAGCCGGAACTGAGCTGTCCGACGTCGTCGTAGACGTCGACGTTCGCCCCCGGCGCGGCTCCCGCGCGGTACTCCGACGGACCGATCTTGCCGCCCGACCCCATCTTGATGGTGATCACCAGCGCGCCGGCCCGAGTCGGCCTTGCAGCTGTGGTCGTGGTGGCGGGCACAGGTGCCGGTGGCCGTGTGGTGATCACGATCGGTGGTGGATCGGCAACCGTGGCGGCGGGCTGCTCCTGCGGTTGCGGCACCGTGGTCGTCGGTGGCACGACCGGTGGAGTGTGCCGCTCCGGTGACGGGAGGACCGGGTTCGAGGTCGACTCACTCGCACTGCCGAAGCGCTCGACGAACGACAGGAAGCCGTCGAGGTTGGCCGTGCCGACCACCAGAGCCGTCACGACCGCGACGACTCCGCCGAGCTTGCCGTACTTGGCCCAACGGTCGCTTCCGGTTGACATGGGGCTGTGCACTTCCTCGGCATAGGCGACGTCGAAGGATTCATCGGCGGGAAAGGCCGAAAGGTTTCACCACAGTCAGCACGACGACATCCCGGTTGCGAGTCATGCTCGACTACAGCGGCTCGCTCGGGTCTCACCGCCGCGTCGGTTCCGCCTCCAAATCGACCAGCGCGAACTCGTGGTGGCGGCGCGGCTCGCCGCTCAGTCCAGCGGTTCGCCGGCGACGCGATGCGGGTAGGCCGGTACCGCGCGAGTCGAGTAGCGGCGGTTGAACAGGAACTCCCTCCCAGTCGCGCCGCATCAGCACGACCGCAGGTTGTTCCAAGGTCCCGGTGGTGGTCGGTACCCTCCGGCACGTCGGGATGATCACGATCGACAGCCACTGGTGCGCGACTCCGGCGACGCAGTCCCGTACTGCCATCGCCAGACAGCAGGGCAACTGCGAAGACACACGGCTCTGCTCCACGGCAGGACCGTCACCGATCTCGTGGCGCCCCCAGGTGTGGATCCGTACTGTCAACCGCCGCTCATCGGTACGAGCGCGCGTCAGCCACTCGTGCTGCGCTGTCGGGAACTCCATCTTGATGAGCTGCGCCACTGGCACGATGGAGCCCGGTCGGCTTGAACAGGACTGCCTGTGAGGTTCCCCCGATAACCCGAGGTGGTTGTTACCTGGATCGGGTCGGTGATGCCGGGATGGTAGTCGGTTCGGCCTGGGCGGCGTGCCAGGCGGCTTCGTACTCGTCGGGGCTGAGCCAGCCGAGGTCCTTCTGGATGCGTTCGGTGTTGTAGAACCCGTCGATATAACGGAACAGCTCGTTCTCGGCCTCATCGCGGGTTCGCCAGGACCGGCGGTAGACCAGCTCGATCTTGAGCGTGGAGAAGAAGTTCTCCATCAGGGGTTGTCATAGGAGTCGCCGACCGACCCCATTGACGGCAGAATACCGTTGTCCGCCAACCGTTTTGTGAACCGGAAGGCCGTGTAGGTCGACCCGCGGTCGCTGTGGTGGATCAACTGTCCGTCGCGCACGTCGCGGGACCAGATCGCGTACTCCAGGGCGCCCAGGACCAGGTCGGTGTCTCAGCGGTCGCTGGTCTTCCAGCCGACGATCCGGT
>JASLAV010001030.1 GCA_030146905.1 Lentzea sp.
GGTCGTGGACCGAGGTGTGGGCGTCGGTCTGGGTCATGGCCGCGCTGGTCGTCGTCGTGCTGGTCGTCGCGTTCCAGATGCAGCCCATGCACTTCGGTGACGACGTCGCCGCGGGGCTCGGTGTGCGCTACTCGGCCGTGCGCGCGGTGCTCCTGCTTTGCGCGGTGCTGCTGGCCGGTGTCGCGGTCTCCGCCGCAGGTCCGGTGCCGTTCGTGGCGCTGGTCGCGCCGCAGATCACCATGCGGCTGTTGCGCTCCCCCGTGCCGCCGGTGATCGCGTCCGGGCTGTTCGGCGCGCTGCTGCTGCTCGGGTCGGACCTGATCGCACGGACCGTGCTGCCCAACGACCTGCCTGTCGGCGTCGTCACGGCGATCATCGGCGGTCCGTTCCTCGTCTACCTGCTGGTGCGCTCGAACCTCCGACGCGCGGCCTGAGGTAAGCCTTCATTAAGTAAGGTATGCCTATGACCGCGCTGCGCAACGATGCCGCCCGATTGGGCGCCGAGGGCGTCACGGTCGGGTACGCCGACCGGGTCGTGCTCGACAACCTGGACGTCGCCATCCCGACCGGGGTGATCACCACGGTCATCGGCCCCAACGGCTGTGGCAAGTCGACGTTGCTGCGGACGCTGTCCAGGCTGCTCAAACCGCGTCAGGGCACGGTGCTGCTCGACGGCGGCGACATCGCGCGGATGAAGACCAAGGACATCGCGAAGAGGATGGGCCTGCTCCCGCAGACCCCGATCGCGCCGGAGGGCCTCACGGTGGCCGACCTGGTCGCGCGCGGCCGGCACCCGCACCAGAGCTGGTTGCGCCAGTGGTCGAGCGACGACGCGGACATCGTCGCCAAGGCGTTGCACATGACCGGCGTCGCCGATCTCGCCCACCGCCCGGTCGACTCGCTCTCCGGCGGCCAGCGGCAGCGGGTGTGGATCTCGATGACCCTCGCGCAGGGCACCGACCTGCTGCTGCTGGACGAACCGACGACCTACCTCGACCTCGCGCACGCGATTGACGTGATCGACCTCGTCGACGACCTGCACGAGGGCGGCTGCACGATCGTCATGGTCCTGCACGACCTGAACCTGGCCGTCCGCTACAGCGACAACCTGATCGTGATGAAGTCCGGATCGATCGTCGCGCAGGGGCATCCGAGCCAGGTGATCACGAGCGAGTTGCTGCGGGACACGTTCGGCCTGCAGGCGAAGGTCATCGACGACCCCGTGAGCGAACGCCCGTTGATCGTCCCCATCGGCCGGACGCACGTGGTGTCGAAGAGTGACCAAGAACAAAGTTAGGTTCCCCTAATCGGGTGATAGGTTCGGCTGTCCTAATTTTCCACGCCGCGTGGGCAGCGAAGAACGAGGTGCCGAATGGGCCAGCGAACGACCACGACCTGGAAGCGACTGGCCGCCGTGGCAGCAGCCGCGGTGGTCGGTGCCGCCGTCGTCGCCGGGTGTGGTTCTCCCACGCCTGCCACGGCCCCGGACTCGGGCAACGCCTCCGGTGGCTCGTTCCCGGCCACGGTCGAGCACTTCTTCGGCACGACGGAGATCAAGGAAGCGCCCAAGCGCGTCGTCTCCCTCGGCTACACCGACGAACAGACTCTGCTCGCACTGGGGGTCGTCCCGGTCGGCATGGTCGACCAGTACCCGAACCCCGAGGGCAAGAAGCCCGACATCAACACCCAGTGGCCGTGGGTGAAGGACAAGTGGGGTTCGGCCACGCCCGAGGTCATCATGAAGAACGGTGACACCGAGCCGAACTTCGAGAAGATCGCCGAGCTCCGCCCGGACCTGATCGTCGCCGTCTACTCCGAGGCGACGCAGGAGTGGTACGACAAGCTCACCAAGATCGCCCCGACGGTCGGCCGCACCAAGGCCGAAAAGGAGCCCTTCTCCGCCAAGTGGCAGGACAACGCGCTGCAGATCGCGAAGGCGGTCGGCAAGGGTGACGAGGGCGCGAAGGCCATCAAGGCGATCGACGACAAGCTCGCCGAGGCCAAGAAGGCCAACTCGGCCTGGGCGAACGAGACCGCGGTCGTCGCGTCCTGGTACAAGGACGCCATCGGGCCGTTCGCCACGACCGACGTGCGCGGACAGGTCCTCTCCGGCATCGGCTTCAAGGGCAACAAGAAGGTCGACGAGCTCGCGGCGGGCAAGTTCTTCGTGCCGCTGTCGCCCGAGCGCATCGACGTGATGAACGTCGACCGCGTCTTCATCATCAACGACGAGGCGGACCTGAAGGCGCTCAAGGGTTTCGAGCTCTTCAACAACCTGCCCGCGGTCAAGGCCGGCAAGGTCCACTACATCCTCGACAGCGAGGGTGCCGCCGTCGGTGCCGCGATCTCGCAGGCGACGCTCGCGTCCATGCCGTACGCGGTGGACGAGCTCGTGAAGGCCGCCAAGTCGGTCGGCTGATCTCGTTCTGAGACAACAGTTCCGGTGAAAGGCCTCTCCTCGTGACCACGAGCTCGTCCCGTGCGCCCGCCAAGGTCCTGCGCACGGCGTCCGGGCGGGAGGCCTCCCGCTGGCTGCTCGACCACTTCAGTGCCGCCCCCGCCCTGCCCGTGGCCACCGTGGTGACGACGGTGGCGGGGGCGCTGCTGCAGATCGTTCCCGTGTTCCTGCTCGGCACCGTGGTGGACGGGATCACGCAGGGACGCGACGCGTCGATCCTCTGGCCGATCGGCATCGCGACCGTCGTCTCGGCGCTGGCCGGGGCGGTCATGACCGCGGTCTCGACCTACCTCGTCGGACGGGTGGGCGCGGACGTGCTGGCACGCCTGCGGGAAGGCGCGGTCCGCGCGGTGCTCGGGATGCCCAGCGCGCGCATCGAGGAAGTCGGCCGCGGTGACGTGCTCTCCCGCCTGGGTGACGACGTCGCCGTCATCTCCAAGGGGTTCCGCACGGCGATCCCGACGATCTTCTCGGCGGTCGTCCTGGTCGTCATCGCCACCGCCGGCATGTTCGGGCTCGACTGGCGGCTCGGTCTGGCCGGCGCCTGCGCGCTGCCCGCCTACTGGCTCGCGCT
>JASLAV010001039.1 GCA_030146905.1 Lentzea sp.
GTACCAGGCGTGCAGGCGTTCCCAGTCCTCGCGGTGGCGACCGGGCAGCCGGTCGGCCGGTGTGCCGTCGGGCATGATCAGCGTCGGCAGGCTGTCCAGCACCTGCACCACCCGGTCGAACAGCGGACGAAGTCGGTCGCAGCGAGTGGCGATCACCGGGGCGTGGCGCGACACGTCGGCCGTGATCAGGTCGACGTAGTCGAGCAGCAGCTCCTTGAAGTGCCGGTACTCCTCACCGGCCAGGTCGTAGCGGGAGAGCACCGCAGTGAGGTAGGCGTAGAAGTCGCGAACGCTTTCGTTGAACAACCGCTGGTTGTTGAAGACGGTGGTCACGTCGCCGGCCAGCGCCTCTGCATCCGGGTCCGGTTCGCCGACGCGCTTGATGATACGGTCGAGGACGAGGACGGTGGCGCCGAGCAGCTCGCGTGCCACCTCCTGCGCCCCGTCACCGGCCGCGAGGACCGCCTCGGCGTCCCGGTGCACCCTGCCGCCCAGCTTCGAGGCCTGGAAGCGGCTGCGCGACCTGAGGAAGTCCCGGACCGTGGGCACGCGGGCGTCGCGCACGCCGCGAACGAGGTTGCCCCAACCTTCGAGCTTCTCGCAACGGTCGGTCACCTCGTCCACGGACAGCGCGACGCCGCGCTCAGCGAGCTGCTGCGCCACCTCCGCCGCGGACAGGTCGGCCAGCAGGGGACCGGCGAAGATGTCCATGATCGACCGGTACTCGAACGCCGAAGACGTGGTCAGGTAGACGAACAACTTCTCCCGACCTGCGGGTTCCCCCGAATCGCCACCATCAACTCGCACCATGTGCGCCCTCCTCGGAAAGGACATCGCTTCGTGCGCAGCCCGCGTAACACGACACTGCGGCGGGCCCACTCATCCGGAGAACGCCAACTTGTCACCCGTTCTAGTGAATTCGATCCCAGTGTCGGGTCAGTGGTACCCGTTGAACTCGGCGCGGTCCGCCTGCGGCACTGCCGGTCGCGATCGAGGCACAGCGGACGCAGGTATCGCTGCTGCGGGCGTCGGCATGGCCGTCCGATCCGGATGAAGGGCGCCGAGTGATCTGGTCGAGGCGGCGCGGTCACAGGGTGCCCGACAGGCGCACAAGTGGAATCCATCAAGAGCGCCTGTAGGTCGAGAGCAATGGTCCTCGATCGACACCCCGCCGGGCAAGTACGCTCAATTTCACGCCACCGACCTCTCTTGAGCACCCGATCGGGCGCTGGACACCGTGACGAGCAGGCCAGAACACTCGAAGCCATGTCATCCTCGACGCGGATCCGGCGGTGATCGACCACTCAGCCCACATCGCCAAGACGCTGGGCATGGAATTGCGCGCGATGCGCAGAGGGCTCGGTATCTACGACACGCGATTACCCACACGAATGGGCGGAACGGCCAGCCGCGTGTTCGCGGTGGCTCCGGCGGACTCGATCACGACGGTCCGGTGGAAGGTGATCGGCGGCTTGGAGAGGGCCATGACCAGGCTCCCCGCGCACGAGCGCGAGGTGCTCGCCGCCGCGTTCAACTACAACGCGAGGAACGTCGCCTACCGGCACCGCGTCGAGGGCTATGGGAAGACGTGCGGTGTCGGTGAGAGGACCGCCCGGCGGTGGGCCGACCGCAGCACGGCCGTACTGGCCCAGGCGTTGCTCGACACCGGCGTGCCCGCCCTCCGCAGCGCCTGGTGGACCGATCACGTGGCCATGACGATGGTCCTCGACCGACCACGTGTCGAACTGCTGGAGGTGCGGCGGGTCGTCGCCGCCGAAGATGTCTCTGAAGTCCCCCTCTCCTTCCACGTCACAGGACTGTCGGCGGGCCAACTGGTGGAGCACGCCTCCTTCGAGGTCTTCTACGGTGGATCGCTGCGCATCGTCGGGCCCGAGTCTTCCGCACGCCTGGGGTTGACGATGAAGCTCCCGCGCACCTTGCACGCCGGTGAGGCGCACGAGTACGCCGTGCTGGTCAGGTTGCCCGCCGAGCACGCGCCGGCGCCCCACTTCGTGTGCGTGCCACGACACCTGTGCGCCAAGGCGGAGTTGCGGGTGCGATTCCCGCACGATGCCGTTCCCGGCGTCCTGACCAGGGTGGCCGACGTCCACCAGCAGGACGTCGACGACCCGGTCGTGGCGGGAACCGCCGTCGAGGTGAACGTGGCTTCCGAGGTCCACGTCGAGTTCGCGCACCCGGTGCCCGGCCTGGCCTCGGGCCTGCGCTGGAACGCGCCCGCTCACGGCGAGTACGGTGTTGCGCTCTCGTCGACGAGCACCCTGCCCGGGCTCGTCACGGTCAACCGCGACCCGTTCACCCGGTACTCGGTCGACCCGCTGCGCGCGACGTAACCGGTGAGGCTCGGCTCCGCGCGCAACGCGATGTGCGTGTCGGGCGTGATGGGACTGTCCCTCTTGCGCCCGTCGTAGTGCAGCCCCCCGCTGCCGTCCCGGCAGATCGTCACGATGAACGAGGGCGTCCGGTGACACCCTGCTGGTCGCGGCGTACCGGACGCCCTCGTTCGTCGTGACGATCTGCAGGGACGGCAGCGGAGGGCTGCACTACGACGGGCGCAAGAGGGACCGTCCGCTCACGCCCGACACGCACATCGCGTTGCGCGCGGAGCCGAGCCTCACCGGTTACGTCGCGCGCAACGGGGCGACCGAGTACCGGGTGACGGAGTCGCGGTTGACCGTGACGAGCCCGGGCGAGGTCCTCGTCGACGAGAGCGCGACGCCGTACTCGCCGTGACCGGGTGCGTCCCACCGGAGGCCCGAGGCCAGGCCGGGTACCGGGTGCGCGAACTCGACGTGGACCTCGCAAGCCGCATTCACCTCGACGGCGGTTCCCGCCACGACCGGGTCGTCGACGTCCTGCTGGTGGACGTCGGCCACCCTGGTCAGGCCGCCGGGAACGGCGTCGTGCGGGAACCGCACCCGCAACTCCGCCTTGGCGCACGGGTGTCGGGGCACGCACACGAAGTGCGGTGCCGGCGCGTGCCCAGCGGGCAACCTGACCAGCACGGCGTACTCGTGCGCGGCACCGGCGTGCAAGGTGCGCGGGAGCTTCATCGTCACCCCCAGGCGTGTGGACGACTCGGGACCGACGACGCGCAGCGAGCCGCCGTAGAAGACCTCGAAGGAGGCGTGCTCCACCAGTTGGCCCGCCG
>JASLAV010001110.1 GCA_030146905.1 Lentzea sp.
GGATGTTTCGAAATGTTTCGATGCCACGAACAAATCCGCAGCGTGGCAGAAGGGTGGCGGTCGCATGTCCCGCCGTTCATGGGTGCGTCCCCTCATCGCGATGGGGCTCGTCGCCGTGACAGCAGTGGTGTCCGCGTGTGGAACGTCCGGTCCGGGCGAATCCACGGACGGCGCCCTGAAGATCTGGGCCCTCGAGGACCCGGTGCTCAACAAGATCGAGCAGCAGTCGATCGACTCGTTCAAGTCGGGCGGCGGCAACGCCTCGCTCGAGACGTTCGGCAACGACCCCTACAAGCAGCGGCTGCGGGTGGCCATCGGCTCGCCCCAAGCCCCCGACCTGTTCTTCAACTGGGGCGGTGGCAACCTCAAGGAGTACGTCGACGCGGGCAAGGTGGCCGACCTGACCTCGGTGCTCGAGGAGAACAAGGCCGTCAAGGACGCCTTCATCCCCAGCGTGCTGGACGGCGCCAAGCTCGACGGCAAGTACTACGGCGTGCCGATGCGCGGCATGCAGCCGGTGCTGCTGTTCTTCAACAAGAAGGTCTTCTCGGAGGCCGGCGTGCAGCCGCCCACCACGTGGGACGAGATGCTCACGGCCGTGGACACCTTCAAGGGCAAGGGCATCACGCCGATCGCCCTCGCCGGCACGCAGGCGTGGACCGAGCTGATGTGGGCCGAGTACGTGCTCGACCGCTGGGCGGGCCCCGAGGTGTTCAAGACCATCCGGGACAAGGGGCCCGAGGGCTGGAAGGACCCGGCCGTGGTCGAGGCCATGACCAAGCTCAAGGAGCTCATCGACCGGGGCGCGTTCGGCGACAGCTTCGCCTCCGTCGGCTACGACGCCGGTGGCGCGTCGACCATCCTGGCGCAGGGCAAGGCCGCCATGCACCTCATGGGTTCGTGGGAGTACACCAACCAGCTCGACCAGAGCCCGGACTTCGTGAAGAACGGCGACCTGGGCTGGGTGGCGTTCCCGTCGATCCCCGGCGGCAAGGGCGACGCGGGCAACCTCGTCGGCAACGTGAGCAACTTCTACTCCGCGACCGCGGACTCCAAGAGCCTCGACGCGGCGAAGAAGTTCGTCACGGGCGAGCTGAACAAGGACTCCTACGTCGAGGCGCTGATCGCGGCCGGTGACGTCCCGCCGGTGGTGGGCGCCGAGGAGAAGCTGAAGAAGTCGCCGAACCCGGAGTACTCGACGTTCATCTACGAGCTGGTGCTGGACTCGAAGAACTTCCAGCTGTCCTGGGACCAGGACCTGCCCGCCGATGACGCGACGTTCATGCTCACCCAGCTCCAGGAGTTCTTCCTGGGCCGGGTCTCGCCGCAGCAGTTCGTCGACGCGGTGGCCGCGCGCTGATGTCGTCCCAGCGGCCTTCGGCCTGGTATGCCGTGCCGGCGTTCGGATTCTTCGCCCTGTTCGCCGCGTTGCCCATGGTCCTGGTGGTCTACCTGAGCTTCACCGCTTGGGACGGCCTGGGCACGCCGCAGCTCAACGGTGGCGAGAACTGGTCCCGGTTGCTCGATGACGCCGAGGCTCGCGCCTCGGTGTGGCGGACCCTGTTGCTGATGGTCATGTCGTGGCTCGTCCAGACCCCGATCGCGTTGCTGGTCGGGGTCTGGGCGGCCGGCAAGCAGCGGTCACGGGCAGTGCTCAGCTCGATCTTCTTCCTCCCGCTGCTGCTGTCCACGGCCGCCATCGCGCTCCTGTGGCAGGCGCTGTTCGAACCGAACTTCGGCGCGTTCGTCGGAGGTCCGCAGTTCCTGGGAGACCCGGACATCGCGCTCTACACGGTGGTGCTCGTGATCTCGTGGCAGTTCATCCCGTTCCACACCCTGCTCTACCAGGGTGCGGCGCGGGCGGTGCCGCCGTCGCTGTACGAGGCGGCGACCATCGACGGCGCCTCGCGGGTGAGCAAGTTCCGGCACATCACGTTGCCGCAGCTGCGGTACACGATCGTCACGTCGTCGGTGCTGATGCTGGTCGGCTCGCTGACCACGTTCGACACCGTGCTGATCCTGACCAACGGCGGACCGGGCACCGCGACCCGCATCCTTCCGCTGCACATGTACATCGTCGGCTTCAGCGGATTCGAGATGGGCTACGCGAGCGCCATCGCGGTCGTGCTGGTCGTGCTGGGCACAGCGCTGTCCATCGCGGTCATGCGCTGGAGCGGGTTCCGCTCCATGAGCAGCCAGCAGGAGGGGTCGTGAAGTCTCGTCCCAACTGGCCCGCCGGGTTGTTCGCCCTGGTGTGGCTGGCCTTCATCGTCGGACCGCTGCTCTACCTGGTCACGGTGTCGCTGCGCTCCCGGGCCGAGTACCTCGGCAAGAGCGTGTGGGCACTGCCCGACGCGTTGACGTGGGACAACTACGTCCTCGTGCTGACCGGCGCGTTCCCGCAGTACCTGCTGAACAACGTGATCGTGACCGTGGCGACGGTGTCGATCGTGGTGCTCGTGGCGGTGCCGGCCGCCTACGCGGTGGTGCGCAACACGGGGCCGTTCGTGCAGCGCGGGTTCACCCTGCTCCTGATGGGGTTGGCGATCCCCGCGCAGGCCACGATCATCCCGGTGTACCTGATGATCACCCGGATGCAGCTGTACGACACGCTCACCGCGATCATCCTGCCG
>JASLAV010001140.1 GCA_030146905.1 Lentzea sp.
TTCTGGGCCCGGGTTTTTCTTGGGGGGCGGGGGGTTGGGTTTTTTGTGTTGGTGGGGGGGGGGGGGGGCCCCCCCCCGCCCTGCCAAAACCGCAACCGCTGGGCGGGGCCGGGCACCACCCCACGGCGAACGCGCCCCGTCTACTCAACGCGCGGCCGCGATAAGCAACAGACGTGCCATCAACCCGCCCGCCGCGCTGGCCGGTCCTTGATCAGCTGACGGAGTCCGGGGCGGAGCCCCGCAGCCTGAAAACCCAGGAATCAGTACAGAGCAGCAGCCAACGCCCGCCGAGCAGAAGCAACCCGGGGATCATCGGCGGGAAAGAGCTCGAAAAGCCCGACAAGGTGCTGCCGAACCCGATCCCGATCCTCCCCGAAAACCCGCCGAACAGTGGAAACCAACCGAGAGAACGCCTCATCAACCATCTGCCCGGCAACCTCGGCATCAGCAGCGGCCAGCTGAGCGTCGATGTCCTCAGGAGCAGAATCAGCCTTGGCGATCACAGCGGGGTCGACAGCCTCGGCCCGCTCAGCGAACCGAGCCTGGGCGAGCCCTTCCTTGGCCAACTCGTTGGCAGGCTCGACAGCGAGGATCTGCTCGTAGAACCCCTGAGCGGCAACGTAGTCGCCCCGCTCGAAAGCCTCCTCAGCGGCAACGATCCGAGGATCCTCGACGACTTCCTCTTCGACAGGCCCACCGGCCCGAGCCTCACCGGCACGGATCCCGGGAAGCCGATCCCGAAGAGCGTCCAGCAGCCGGGTGATCCAAGCCGACAGCTCGGCGTCGGCAATGGGACCGGCAAAGGCGTCAATGGGCTGACCGGCGGCAACGGCGACGGTCGTGGGCACCGACTGCACCCCGAACGCCTGCCCGATCCGGGGCGACTGCTCCAGGTCGACCCGAGCGAGGATCCAGGCCCCGCCGGAACCGGAGGCGAACCGGGTGAGGGTGGCGGCGAGCTGCTGCGACTCCGGGCTGTAGGAGGCGCCCAGCAGCACCACGACGGGTACCTGCACGGACTGCTCGACCACAGCCTGGAACGAGGCTTCTGTGACGTCCACGATCCACGGCGCGGAACCGTTGTCAGCGGAAGCAGGAGCAGCGGAGGAGGCAGGCGCGGCTGACGCCTGACGAGCCGCGTCTGCTCGGGCCTTCAGGGCACCGAGGTCGACGGCGCCCGAGAGCGCGGCGGACAGTGCGGCGGTCTTGCGAGGATCAGGCCTTGTCACGTGTTCCATCCTGGCACGGCTAGTTCCCGGACCGGGTCCAGGGCCATCGGGTTGACGCGCATCGCCTCGTTGGCCGAAGCGATGCGCAGAGCGAGCGGTGTCATCAGTTCGACGAACCGCGACGTACCTGCGGTTCCCAAGTCCTCCCACGGCGAAAGCGCGGCCGAGTCCGTGGCGCGTTCCACCGCGGCGAGGTCTCCGGGCAGGTCTGAGACGGCGTCCCACTCCTCGACAGTCCAACCACGCGCCGTGCGCATGTATGCCGGATCGAGGGAATGTTCACGCGCGTAGAGGGCAAGCGCTTGGCACGGCCCCACGCCGTGGGCGACCAAGGCGGCCACATGGCCGTCGCCGCGGGCCTCGCGCAAGATCGTGCACGCGTGCCACAGCTCCAGGTGGGGCTCGGAGGGCCAGGGCAGCGCGCGGTTCGCGGCGGCGAGCGGACGCCCGCCCAGCGGAGCGGCCAGCGCAGCGGTTCGCGCCAACGCGGCCGCTTCGGCGATCTCCGGCGTGTCGACGGCCCCGAGCAACCGGCGCAGGGCTTCGTCCGCACCCTTCAGCCGCGCCTCCAGGAAAGCGTCCGGCGAGGCGACCGCCCACGCGTCGGGCAGGGCGCGCGCGACCATGCGCGGGGCGAAGTTGTAGAAGACAGCCGTCACCAGCTCCGGGGACGCGGCGCCCAGCGGGGCGGCGCGCATGCCGAAGTAGCCCATCCACCCGCCCTTGCACCCCAGCGCGTCGGTCGCCGCGCGGGATTCGGGCGTGAAGTACGTGACGTCGTGATACGGCTCGAACCGCAACCACAGTTGTCTCGCGTCCACGCCCGACACGCTAACCCAGACGACGCCGCCGCACGGGTCCGCTCACCGTGGCGGCGTAGAGCCGTTCGGCCATCCGAGCGGTGATCACGGCGTGTCGGCCAGGTGTTCCTCGATCCGGTCCACCTTGGCCTTGAGCTGCCCGGTGTAACCGGGCCGGATGTCCGCCTTGAGCACGAGGGACACCCGCGGGGAGCTGGCCTGCAAGACCTCGGTCGCCCGCTTCACGACGGCCATCACCTCGTCCCACTCGCCCTCGATCAAGGTGAACATCGCGTTCGTCTCGTTGGGCAGGCCCGACTCCCTCACGACCCTGATCGCCTCGGCCACGGCCTTGGCCACGCTTCCCGACGAGTCCGAACCGGACGGAGCGACGCTGAACGCGACAAGCACACGTGCCTCCTGGTGATCCCGCGGTTGTACTGACTGGTAGCTTCGGTGCCCATGACACCGCTGCCGTTCGATCCGATCGCCCGCGCGGCCGAACTGTGGGACGACCGGGTGGGTTCCTCCACCTCGATGGCGGCCGTCACGAGCGTCATGCGTGTCCAGCAAATCATCCAGTCCGCCGTGGACGCAGCCCTCAAGCCGCACGGCCTCACGTTCGCGCGCTACGAGGCGTTGGTGCTGCTGTACTTCTCGCGCAAGGGCGCGCTGCCGATGCGCGTGATGGGCGAACGCCTGCAGCTGCACCCCACGAGCGTGACCAACATCGTCGACCGGCTGGAGACCGACGGCCTGGTCCGCCGCACCCCGCACCCGACCGACCGCCGCACGACGCTGGTCGAGATCACCGACGCGGGCCTGCAGCGCCGTGAGAGCGCGACCGCGGCGGTCGTCGAGGTCAACCT
>JASLAV010001190.1 GCA_030146905.1 Lentzea sp.
GACGCGCTCGCCGGGTGGGCGATCCCCACGGCAACCGACATCGCGTTCGCGCTGGCGGTGCTCGCGGTGATCGGCCGGTGCCTGCCCTCGGCCTTGCGGACGTTCCTGCTGACGCTCGCTGTCGTGGACGACCTGATCGCCATCGTGATCATCGCGCTGTTCTACACCGACCACCTGTCGTTCCTGCCCCTGTTGCTGATGTTCGTGCCACTGGGGTTGTTCACCCTGCTGGTGCAGCGGCGGGTGCGGTCGTGGTGGTTGCTCATTCCTCTGGCGCTCGCGACGTGGGCGCTCATGCACGCCTCCGGCGTCCACTCGACCGTGGCCGGAGTGCTGCTCGGCTTCGCGGTCCCCGTCATCCGCCGCAGCGGCGAGGGTCCTGGGCTCGCGGAGATGTTCGAGCACCGGTGGCGGCCGCTGTCCACCGGCGTCGCCGTTCCCGTCTTCGCGTTCTTCGCCGCCGGCGTGTCCGTCGGCGGGCTCAGCGGCTTCGTCACCTCCCTGACCGACAACGTCACGCTCGGGATCGTGCTCGGCCTGCTGGTGGGCAAACCGATCGGCATCACCGCCGCCACCTACCTCGTCGCGCGGTTCACCAAGGCCGACCTGGACGAGGACCTCGCCTGGATCGACGCGGTCGGCCTGTCGATTCTCGCCGGTGTCGGGTTCACGGTCTCACTCCTGGTCAGCGAGCTGTCGTTCGGCGAGGGCACCGCGGATTACGACAACGCCAAGGTGGCCGTGCTGATCGGCTCGGTGTTGTCCGCGCTCGTGGCCACGGTGATCTTGCGGATGCGCAACCGGGTGTACCGACGCATCCACGAAGAGGAGACGCGTGACGCGGACAACGACGGCATCCCGGACGTGCACCAGGACGACATCGCCAACAGCGACGACGTCGTCGCCGAGAGCCCGGGAACTGACCACGGCCGGTGACACGATCAGGGCTGAGCTCTTCTAAGAGCTTCCCGCAACGAATACTCTCTGTCCCAGGTGTGCCGGGAAGTCTGGTCGGCGAGTGCTTTGTCGTGCCGACAATCAGGAGTCCCCATGACCGCGCACACCGTTCTCGTCGGCTGTGGCCGTCGAGGACACGAAGCTTTCCGCGACCTCGCAGGCCCGCAGTTCGGTTCTTCCGCGGTGCTCGACCGCGCTCTCACGGCGATCCAACGCGCGGTGACCACCGCTGAGGTGAGGTACTGCCGGACGGCATGCGCCCCAACGGTGCCGGCCGTTCCCCGGGAGGACCGTCTCATCGAACTCCGGGTGCGCTCCACGTGACCGCTTCTCGCACCTCGGCGGAACTTGTGGCACGAAGACGCCGGGACCGGTGGTACCGAGCTCTCGGTGGTGTGTACGCCGTGCTGGCGCTCGTCCACGCCGCGTGTGGCGGTGTGTGGCTCGTGACATGGCATTTCGTGCCGGCCGCCCTGTTCGCGGTCATCGCCTTGAGCCTGTTCGCGGAGGTCCGGCACATACGGCGCGGAAGCTGGGCACAGCCTGAAGATCCGCTACCGCATTTGACAATCGCACCGCGACAGCGGGTACGGTTTCCGCGCTGACGCCCGCTCAGGGTGTCATGGTGTGCCGGGAAGTCTGGTCGGCGACAGAGCCGAACCACCCCGGAGTTGATCTTGCTCGTGTCTTCTGCCAGCGACAGGTCCGCCACGCCGACGGTGCTGGACAAGCCGCTCGAACGACGGTTCCGGCCCGAGCTGCAAGGGCTTCGCGCCCTCGCGGTCGTCCTGGTCGTGATCTACCACGTGTGGCTCGGCCGGGTGTCCGGTGGTGTGGACGTGTTCTTCCTGCTGTCGGGTTTCCTCGTCACCGGCCAGCTCGTCCGGGCGGCCGAGGCGCGCGGGATCGCGTTCGGGCCGTTGTGGGCACGGATGATCAAGCGGCTGTTCCCCGCCGCGTTGTTCGTGCTCGCGGTGAGCATGGCGGTGAGTGTCCTGGTACTGCCGGAGAACCAGTGGTTCCAGACCATCAGGGAGGTCGCGGCCGCGGCGCTCTACCTGGAGAACTGGCAGCTGGCGGCAGATTCCGCGGACTACTTCAACCAGCACGACGAAGCGAGCGTGGTCCAACACTTCTGGTCGCTGTCGATCCAGGGTCAGTTCTACCTGGTGTGGCCGTTGCTGATCGCGCTCATCGCGTTCCTGACTGCCCGTTCGGGCCGGTCGGTCCGCGTTGGCGCGGGATGGTGTCTCGCGGTGGTGTTCGCGGTGTCGCTGAGCTACTCGGTGGTACTGACCGAGTCGAACCAGCAACTGGCCTATTTCCACTCGTTCACCAGGATCTGGGAGTTCACGCTGGGCGGACTGCTGGCGTTGGCCATCGACTCCGTGGTGCTCCCCCGATTCGCGCGGATCGTGCTCGGATGGTGCGGGGTGCTCGGTCTGGTGGCGTGCGGGCTCGTCCTGCAGGTGGGCACGGTCTTTCCCGGCTACGCGGCGTTGTGGCCGACGTTGTGCGCGTCCGCGGTGGTCATCGCCGGCACGACTGGAAGTCGTATCGGTGCGGACCGTTGGCTCACCACGCGGCCTGTGCGTTACGTGGGCGACCTGAGCTACTCGCTGTACCTGTGGCATTGGCCGGTGCTGGTGTTCTACCTGGTGATCCGGGACCGTGCCGCGGTCGGTCTCGCCGGTGGAACGCTGATCATCGCGGTTTCGTTCGTGCTGGCCGTGCTCACCTACCACCTGGTGGAGCATCCGGTGCGCGAGTCTCGAGTGGGCACGACCTCGCGGTGGGGTGGCTACGGGTTGGGCGCGGCCATGCTGGTCCCGGTGCTCGTCGCCGCCGGGTGCTGGCAGCTGGTGAGTCTGCGGAAGGCTGAGGCGTACGCGAGCCTGATAGCCGATCCTGACCACCCCGGCGCGCTCGCGCACAAACCCGGCTTCGAGTACTGGGCGGCCGAGGACGCGGCGCCGGTGCCGTCGATGATCAATCTTCCCAGGGATTTCGCGGCGATTGAGGGCAGCACCTGCGTGCGAGCGCAGCGCAACAACGCACTCGAGATCTGTTCGTCACCGGTCACCCAGCCTGTGGCGAAGCGGATCGTGGTCGTGGGTGACTCGCACATGCAGCAGTACCTCGCCGCCCTGTCCCCCATCGCCCGCCGGCACGACTGGCAGATCATCTACCTGCTCAAGGGTGGCTGTCCGTTCTCCGTCGACGCCGACACGATGCCCGGCGACAAGGGCTGCATCCAGTGGAACGCCGACGCCGCGCAAGAGATCATCTCGCTTGCGCCAGACGCCGTCTTCACCAACGGCACCCGCAACGTCCGCGTCGGCCTCACCGAACAGACTCCGCCGGGCTTCGTAGCTCAGTGGCGCAACCTCGAGGCCGCGGGCATCCCGGTGGTGGCGATCCGCGACAACCCTCGCTTCTCGTTCTCTCCATCGCAGTGCGCCGCCACACACGGTCGCGACGCGGAACAGTGCAGCACGTTGCGCGCGGACCTGCTCGCGCCCGAGGCACCGTACACGCTCATCGGGGACCTACCCGGCAACGTGTCCTT
>JASLAV010001221.1 GCA_030146905.1 Lentzea sp.
GTGGTCCGGCGCCCACGAGGTCGCCTCAGTGGTCGGGAACGCGGACCGCTCGCTCACCACGGTGCCGCCGTTCTTCACCCGCAGCAGCTCCACCAGCGCTTCCGGCAGCCGCACGCCGAGGACCTCCTCGGCGTCCCTGAGCGCCTCGTCGGTGAGTGGCGGCTGCACGCCGTAGGTGCCGTCGGTCCAGAACTCCACAGCGCGCATCCTAAGCAGGGCTGATCGCCCGGCGGAGCACGTCCTGCAGCATCTCCTGGGTCAGCCTCCCGGTGTAGGTGTTGTGCGGCGACACGTGGTAGCACCCGAACACCCGCAGCCCGCCCATCTCCACCTCCACCCCGTGGCCGAACTTCGGCCGTTCCGGCCCCAGCAGCGGCAGGAACGCCTTCCAGCCGAACCCGCCGAGGACCACGACGGACCGCAGGTTCTTCATCAGCGCGATCTCCTCGCGCAGGAACGGCGAGCACCGGTCGCGTTCCTCTGGCGTCGGTTTGTTGTCGGGCGGCGCGCACCTCACGGGTGACGCCATCCGCACGCCGCGCAGCTCCATGCCGTCGTCCCTCGACCAGGCGTGGGGCTGCGAGGCCAGTCCCAGCTCGTGGAGGGCCCGGTAGAGGAAGTCGCCGGAGGGGTCACCGGTGAACATCCGTCCTGTCCGGTTCCCGCCGTGCGCGGCCGGGGCGAGGCCCACGATCAGCAGCGAGGCGTCCATCGGGCCGAAGCCCGGTACCGGCTTGCCCCAGTAGTCCCAGTCGCGGAACGCCGCGCGTTTCGTGGCAGCGGCGGACTCGCGCCACGCGACCAGGCGCGGGCACGCTCGGCAGGCCGTTATCCGTTCGTCGAGTTCCGTAGTGTTGCTCCCATGTCCGAGGAGAAGACCGAAGAAAAGCCCGAGTCTCCGTCCGATGACCTTGTCACCACCCAGCACAGCATCACCGTCAAGGGCCGCGAGTTGAACTACACCGCGACCACCGGGCGTGTCGTGCTGAAGGAAGAAGTGGTCAAGGACGGCGTGTTCGAGGGCCACAAGCCCAAGGCGGAGGTGTTCCTGACCGCCTACACTCTGGACGGGGCCGACCCGCTGAAGCGGCCCGTGACGTTCGCGTTCAACGGTGGACCGGGCTCCGCGAGCGTGTGGCTGCACATGGGGCTCCTCGGGCCCCGCAGGGTGCTCAGCGGTGACGTCGGCAACATGGCCGCGCCGCCGTACGGGATCGCGGACAACGAGGAGAGCCTCCTCGCCGAGAGCGACCTCGTGTTCATCGACCCGGTGTCGACGGGGTACTCCCGCGCGGCCAAGGGCGAGAAGCCCGGCAGCTTCCACGGCTACCAGCCCGACATCGACTCGATCGCCGAGCTCATCCGCCTCTGGACCTCGCGCAACGGCCGGTGGATGTCGCCGAAGTTCCTCTGCGGCGAGTCGTACGGCACGCTGCGCGCTGCGGGCCTGGCCGAGCAGCTGCAGAAGAAGCACGGCATGTACCTCAACGGGCTCATGCTGATCTCCTCGGTGCTCGACTTCGCGACGCTCGAGTTCAACGAGGGTCACGACCTCGCCTACACGCTCTTCCTGCCCACGTACGCGGCCATCGCGCACTACCACGGCCTGCACGGCGACCGTCCGCTCGAAGAGGTGCTCGCCGAGGCCGAGGAGTTCGCGGTCCGCGACTACCCGTACGCCCTCGCGCGCGGCAACCGGCTGTCCGACGTGGAGCGTGCCGCCACGATCGAGAAGCTGGCCCGGCTGACCGGCCTGTCCGAGGAGTACGTGGACGCGGTCGACCTGCGCATCGAGCACATCCGGTTCTTCACCGAGCTGCTGCGCCGCGACCGCAAGACCGTCGGCCGCATCGACGCCCGCTTCACCGGCTGGGACACGGACTACGGCCGTGAAGGCATCTCCTCCGACCCGTCCATCGACGCCATCGTCGGCCCGTACTCGGCCACGCTCAACCACTACCTGCACGCCGAGCTCGGCTACTCCAACGACCTGCCCTACGAGGTCCTCTCGCGGGTCATCGAACAGTGGTCGTACAAGGAGTTCGAGGGCCGGCACGTGACGACCGCGGGCAGGCTGTCGGCGGCGATGAGGGCGAACCCGCACCTGAAGGTGCACGTCGCGTTCGGCTGGTACGACGGCGCCACGCCGTACTTCGCGGCCGAGCACCTCCTCGCGCACCTGCAGATCCCGAAGGAGCTGACGGCGAACATCGAGTCGGCCTACTACCCGGCCGGGCACATGATGTACGTGCACGAGCCGTCGAGGGTCAAGCAGTCGGAGGACCTCGCGAACTTCGTCCGGAACTCGTCCAACACGTGATCCTGGACCTTTCCGACGACGCCGTCCTGCGCGAGCTGTGGACGGTGCAGCGGCTGTCTTACGCCGTCGAGGCCGAGCTCATCGGCTTCGACGGCATCCCCCCGCTGCACGAGACGCTCGACGAGCTCAGGACGTCGGACGAGACCTTCCTCGGCGTCTACGACGAGGAAGGTCTCGTGGGCGCCGTGTCCTACCAGCTCGACGGGTCCACTGTGGACATCTGCCGCCTGGTCGTGCACCCGCGGGCGTTTCGCCGTGGGATCGCTTCGACACTGCTCGACGCGCTGCCCGGCGGACCGCAGACCGTGAGCACGGGCACCAAGAACGAGCCTGCGTTGCGGCTGTACCGCAAGCGCGGGTTCGTGGAGACCGGTGAGCGCGAGGTGGGTCCTGGCGTGTCGATCACGGATCTCGCCAGGGAGAACCGCTGATCATCTTCCTGAACGGGACGTCCGGCGCCGGCGATCAGGGAGTTCCCGGCGCGGGCACCGGCGTTCGAGGTGCCGCGTCGTCGGGGACGGGCCGCCGGTCCGAGTCCACGCGTTCGCCCGTCTCGGCGTCGAGGTACTGCACGCGCAGGAACTTGATGCGAGCGCCGGAGATGACGACGCGTTCCCAGTCGCGGCCGATGACCGTCGTCTTCTTCTCGTCGCCACCGGTGACGGGTTCACCGATGTAGGTCAGCTTGGTGCCTTCCAGGACGATCTCGCGCTTGTCCGGGTCGCCGACCGCGTCGTAGGAGCGCAGGAAGCCGAAGAACGAGTTCCCGTCGTCCAGCATCACGTGCACCCGGCACACCGTGTTCTCCGGCCGGTCCTCCCGGAACACCTTGACCCACGCCGTCTGCTTGCCCACCGACCTCCTCTGACGCCGGCGCCGGGCCAGCACGAGGTCGAACGCCCAGGCCAGCACGCACGCCAGCACCAGTTCCGCTGCCGCGCTCCAGCCCACGAGCGCGACGTTCTGCTCGGCGTAGCCCGGCTTGGCCACCAACGCCACCGGATCGGCCAAGAGCTTCCAGCCGAACCACTTCGCGGCGGCCGCGCGCACACCGAGCAGGACCGCGGTCGAGGCCGCGGTGAAGGCGAGACTGCTGAGCGCGACCCGTGACGCCTCGCGGAAGACCGTCTCCCTGGGGCCGGCCCGACGCTGTTCCCGCAGGAGCTCGAAGACGATGCCGGGCGCGACCAGGGCGAGGAACGAGGTCAGCGCCCCGATCGTCTGCGGGACCACTACTCGAGACTCCCGGAGACGGGAGGCGGCAGCTGGTCTTCCGCGTCGTGGAACTCGTGCGGCGGAATCCCGCCGTACGCGGGCGGCGCAGCCCCGTCGTGCACCCATGTCCCGGATACGAGGAAGGGCCGCGCCGCAGGCACGGCCCTCCACTGCTGAAACCGGTCAGACGACCGCGCGCTCCTCCGCGAAGTGGCACGCGGCGGGATGACCACCGTTGCGCGGCACCAGCTCGGGAACCTCGGTCGCGCAGATGTCCTGCGCCTTCCAGCACCGCGTGCGGAACCGGCAGCCCGACGGCGGGTCGATCGGCGAGGGCACGTCACCCGTCAGGCGGATGACGTCGCGCCGGCCGCGCTGGGTCGGGTCCGGCACCGGCACCGCGGACAGCAGCGCCTGCGTGTACGGGTGCATCGGGCGCTCGTAGATGTCGTCCTCTGTGCCGATCTCCACGATCTTGCCGAGGTACATCACCGCGACGCGGTCCGACAGGTGGCGGACCACCGACAGGTCGTGCGCGATGAACACGTACGACAGGCCCATCTCGGACTGCAGGTCGCCCAGCAGGTTCATGACCTGCGCCTGGATCGACACGTCCAGAGCGGACACCGGCTCGTCGCACACGATCACCTTGGGCTTCAGCGCGAGCGCGCGGGCGATGCCGATGCGCTGGCGCTGACCGCCGGAGAACTGGTGCGGG
>JASLAV010001222.1 GCA_030146905.1 Lentzea sp.
CTCGAAGGTGAACGCCCTGATCACCTGGGCGCTGTTGTACACGGTCGCGTCGGCGTAGCCGGCGAACAGCAGCACCAGCGAGGCGGTGAACGCCAGCGCCAGCCCGGCGGGCAGGAACCTCGGCAGCGACGGGCTCACCACGTCGCGGTCGCTCCACAGCGTGCGCAGCGGCGTCGTCAGGATCACCACCATCGACGTGATCAGCACGAGGTGGGTCGGGCTGAACAGGATGTCGATGCCCTGCTCGATGCCGATGAACGTGTGCCACAGGTAGTCGCCGGCGCCGGCGACGGCGAAGGCGGGCAGCGCGAGCACCGCCGGGGCGTTGCCGATCGGCACCGCGTCGTGCCCGCGCAGCCGCTGCTGGTGGTTGCGCCACAGCACCCACAGGATCCACGCGCCGGTCGCGGCGAAGCCCGAGTAGAACACCGCGTGCCACGGCGTGAAGAACGACTCCAGCTCGGGCACGTTGGAGTGCGCCCACGCGTCGAGGAACAGCCCGATCGAGAACCAGGTCCCGAGCAGCACCGTGATCAGGTCCGTGCGGTAATCGGCCCGGGGCCGCTTGCCGGCCCCCGGCTCCCCCACCGCGTCAACTTCCAGTTCCCGTCCCAGTGTCATGGGGGCAGCGTGCCCGTGCTGCGGGGTGCGCCGGAACCGTGCCAACCCCACCACGTGGTGCGGTTAACCGCACCACGAGCCCTCGCGATTCACCTCGATCCTTCCCTCTTCCTGCGACGGCGCCTACGGATGTCGACGACGGTCGCGAAGAGCAGACCTGCGAAGGGAAGGCTGAAGAAGAGGATCCCGCTGACCGCGTACGCCGTGCCCTGGTTGGGCCAACCCCCGGTTCGGGTGATGTCGATCGCAGCGATGGTGCCGATCCCGAACACGAAGGTAGCCAGCCACAGCACGACCCGGCCGATCCACTTCGAGGTCGACACAGCTCCTCGCTTCGCGCTATCCGTCCGTGCCTCCTTGAGGGTCATCGACCCTCGGAGGTCGACGCGGCCGACGCGGCGACGGATCACCGGCTCGCGCAGCCAGTCGTGCAGGGCTCGGGGATCGCGCGGCACCGTGCCGCGCTGGATCGCGTTGTCCCACACCGCGCGAACGCCGTCGCCGAAGCCGGCGGTGTAGGCGGGTGGAGGTGCGAAGTGCGCGTCGACGAGTTCAGCCGGTGCGGCGTACGCACCGAGGTAGCGGGCTGCGACGGGGAGCCACTCGGCCAGGGTGACCTGGGGAGGTGCCTGGTTCGTGGCGATCAACCGCCATTGCTCACGCCACGGGTACAGCCAGCGGACCACGTCGAAATTGACCGAGGCCGCGCCCTCCAAGGCGAACAGCGGGAGCACCTCCGCCAGAGCGATTCCGTCCTGGTTGCCTTGCTGCCGGTCGGCGAGCCGCATCCGGGTGACGTCCGGCACGGGCACGTCCGGGACACCGGCGGTCGCGCGTTCCTGCGCCGGTACAACCGCGGGAGGTTCGCCCGGATCGTGACCGGCTCCGGCCTGTGGTGGCTCCGGCACCGGATCCGGCTCAGGTTCCCCCGACAGGTCCGGCTCCCGCATCGGGTCCGGTTCCAGCGGCGGCAGCCAAGGACCGGACGCGGAAATGTGCAGGACAGCGGTTCTGCTCGTGCCGCCGCGGCGGCGGTACTTCATGGCGAGGTGAAGGGAGCCCTCCGCGCCGAGCGCCAAGCGGGCAGCAAGAACCTCGACGGCGTCCGCCACCCCGATAGCGGCGCGCCTCCCCGTCACGACGTCTGCCACCCATAAGGTTGCATCCCGGCCGAATAACAGGACGTGCCGTTCGTCAACCGCTACCAGCGCGCCGGGAAGCGGACTCGGCAGGGTCAGCTCGCGCTCCACGGCCCCCGCGGTCGACAGGACGAACGTCTCACTTCCGGCTACCACCACGTCTGCCTCGTTCAACCAAGCCGCCCCGACCGCGATGCCGGGACGTCGGGTCAACTCGGTCGTTCGTTCGTCACCAACCCGCTCGCCCAGTTCGATCAACGACGTCGGCGACCTGCGATCGTCCCCCTCGAAGCCGGGATCGAAGCACCAGGTCGACCCGTCAGGGCGGGTCAGCAGGTGACCACTTCGGCTCGTGGATTCCCCTGCGGACACGGCCTTCAGCTCACCACCATGATATCGGCACAGGCCGTGCGCCCTTTGCACGATGATCGAGTCACCTCGGAGCACCGGGTTCCCGTGGCAGCCGCTGATCGGCACGGCCCAGTCCAGCTCCCGCCTGGCCGGGTCCACTCGCAGCAACCCCTGATCGGTGGTGATCAGCACGTCGTCTGAGCCGGTCGTCGCGACGCCGAGCGCGCGGGACTCGAGACCGTCGACGACGATGTCGGCACGCACGTGATCAGCGGGTACGCGCAGCAGATCGCCGGACGTTCCCGACAGCGCCGCGAAGTCGACCACAGGCACCGATGCCTGCGAAGTGAGCAGGCTGAGCAGCGGCGTGTAAGCCTGCCCGCGGAAGGATGCCGCGTCGGTAACCAGTTCGAGCATCTCCGCTGGTGGGACGAAACCGCTCAACATGGCTTCCCAGTGGTCCTGGTCGAGCAGGAGCATGTCCAGGCGGCGTCCCTTGTCCACCTCCGCCAAGGCGTCGGCGGTATAGCCCTTCATCGACAAGAACACACCGGAGACGCCGACCATGCGCTGCTCGACCCGACGCTGCAGCTTCGCGATCGGGTCGGTGCTCGTCCTTCCCCTCTCCCACTTCGCTTCCAGGATGAAACGTCGACCACCGTGGCTGAAGGTGACGTCGATTTCGCCAACGCTCTTCTGATTCGCCTTCGCCGGGATGCCGAAACTGGTGAAGAGGTCGGCGATCAGGCTGTTGAAGCGCTGCCCGCGAACCTGTGGCGTGATGCCGTCACGCCTCTCGCGGAGTGCAGAGTACGTCCGGCCGACTTCGCGCCACTTGATCGGGTCTTCGAGCACCACCACACTCTGCCCTACCGCGTCCGACGCCTTGTAGCTGACTCGCCGCTGTGAACCATCCGCAATGCGGCGGCGGCGCGCGGCGGCGCGGTCGAACCGAAGACCGGCCTTTCATCGGCATCAGCCCCGTTGCGAGGAATCCGGTCAGGCGTTCAGGTAGCGCAGGACGGCGAGCACGCGGCGGTGGTCGTGCGGGCTCGCGGACAGGTCCAGCTTGGTGAAGATGCTGGTGCAGTGCTTCTCCACGGTCCGCTCGGCGATGAACAGGCGCTGCGCGATGGCCTGGTTGGTGCGCCCCTCCGCCATCAGCGCGAGCACGGCCCGTTCCCGGTCGGACAGCCGGTCGTCGCTGTCGTCGCGCCGCCGCACGAGCAGCCGGCTCACCACGTCCGGGTCGAACGCCGAACCGCCCGCGCCGACGCGCCGGATCGCGCCGGTGAACTCGGCCAGGTCCGACACCCGGTCCTTGAGCAGGTAGCCGACGCCGTCCGCGCCCGCGTCCAGCAACTCGGCCGCGTAGCTCACCCGCACGTACTGCGACAGCACCAGGACGCCCGTCGCCGGGTACAGCCGGCGCAGCGCCACCGCCGCCCGCAGCCCTTCGTCGGTGTGCGTCGGCGGCATCCGGATGTCCACGATGGCCACGTCGGGCCGGTGCTCGTCCACCGAGGCCATCAACGCGGGCGCGTCCTCGACCGCCGCCACCACGTCGAAACCGGCCTCGGCGAGCAACCGCGCCAACCCCTCGCGCAGCAACGTCGAGTCCTCCGCGATCACGACCCGCACGGCAGCTCCACCCGCACGCTCGTGCCGCCGCCCGCTCCGCTGACCACCCGCATCGTCCCCCCGTTCGCCTCGACCCGTTCGCCCAGGCCGCGCAGGCCCGTGCCCTCGTCCGGGTCCGC
>JASLAV010001247.1 GCA_030146905.1 Lentzea sp.
GTTCGTGTTCGAGCTCAAGGCCGCGTGGACGGACCTGATCCGGCCGTTGATCTACCTGCGCGAACCGGAGCTGTACACGCTGCCGCGCGGGCTGAAGGCGGTGCTGGACAGGTTCGGGCAGGGCGGTGAGGCGCAGTGGGAGCTGGTGATGGCGGCGAGCGTCGTCGCCACCGTGCCGATGCTCCTGCTGTTCCTGGTGGCGCAGCGGTACTTCGTGCGCGGCGTGGTGACGCAACGGGTCGAGGAGTGACACTTCGCTCTGGCGCCGACATCAAAAAAATATCCCCATTGTCGAAAGCACGCCTTGATTGATCGAGCCATTGCGGTCGATAATGTTCATGTCTCGAATTGTTTTTCGAAAAAACTTTTCGAGAATTCCGCCGCCGGCACAACCTCATCGGAAGGAGTTCTGTGACCATCGAACCGAACTGCTCCAGGATCCGGTCGAGGGCCGCCGTGCTGACCGCGGCGGCGCTCATGATCGTCGGAGCGGTGACCACTCCGTCCGCCGCGGCCGCAGGCCCGGTCGAAGACGACGGAACCGACTGCGCGGTGGTGCTACCTGGTTCCATTGCCGCGAATCCGAGGCTTCCCGATCCCTTCACGAAGCTGAACGGCTCACGCATCACGGCCAAGACCGACTGGCGGTGCCGTCGGGCGGAGATCAAGAAACTGGCGGAGAGGTACGTCTACGGTGAAAAGTCGGCAAAGCCGCCCACCGTCACGGGAACGGTTTCCAGCAGCAACATCACGGTCAACGTCACGCACAACGGCAGAAGCGCGAGTTTCTCCGCGAGAGTCGAGCTGCCGAGCGGTTCCGGGCCTTTCCCCGTCGTGGTCGTCCTGGGCGGTCTGGGGACGGACACGGCCACGATCAAGGCCTCCGGTGCCGCGGTCATCAGCTACGACCCGCTCGCGGTGGGGCGGGAGGGCACTCCGCGGAACAACAAACAGGGCGCCTTCTACAGCGTCTACGGTTCCACGAGCAGCACAGGTCTGCTGCTCGCGTGGGCGTGGGGTGTCAGCCGGATGATCGACGTCATCGAACAGTCCGGGGGCAACGTCCTCAAGGCGGACGCCGTCGGCGTCACCGGGTGCTCGCGCTACGGCAAGGGCGCGTTCGTCACCGGTGCGTTCGACCAGCGCATCGCGCTCACCATGCCCGTCGAGTCGGGCAGCGGCGGTGCTCCCGCCTTCCGCTCGATCGCCAGGGAGAGCGGGGCGCAACCGTTGAGCAGCGCCTACGGTGAACAGCCCTGGCTGGGGGACGCGTTCAGCGCCTTCACCGGCAACCCGGCCGGGTTGCCGGTGGACACCCACCAGGTCGCGGCGATGATCGCGCCGCGCGGCCTGTTCCTCATGGACAACCCCCACATCGACTGGCTGGCGACGAGGTCGGGAAGTGTGGCGGCACTGGGCGCGGCGGAGGTCTACCAGGCACTCGGCGCCAGGGGCAACATCACCTACTGGTCCGACGTCCAGGACGGCACCCACTGCGCCACCAGGCCGGAGTGGCGCACTCCTCTGCAGCAGCACATCCAGAAGTTCCTGCTGAAGACCGGCAACGAGGCCGGCGTCTTCCGGATCTCGAGCAAGAAGGCCGGCAACCTCTCCGAGTGGCGGGACTGGCAGACCCCGGCCCTCTCCTGACGGAGCCGGCAGGCCCGGTGCGCCGCCCCCACGTCCTCGTACTGGATGTACGGGAACGTGGGGACGGTGCCCTGCCGAGCGTGGATCACCCAGCCGGCGTTCCCAGGTCGCTCTAGGAGACGCCGCAGCTCGGGGCGGACCAGAAGCGGCTGGAGCGGTGGGCGACGTGCACGTGGTCGTTGTGACCGGTGTAGCCGGGCCCGAGGATCTCGTTGAAGCCGTGGTTGCGGGCCTGCTTGGCCAATGCGCAGAAGCCCTGCGCGCCGGCACCCAGGTCGACGGCGTCGCCGTAGAGGTGACGGCTGTTCGTCGCGCCACCGACGGCGTTGTTGCAGGCGACACTGCGGAAGCCGCCGTTGACGTCGATCGGCCTGTCGCCCATCGCGTGCCGCATGGCCTGCAGCTTCCACATGGACACCAGGGCGTTGGCACGCGCGGTCGCCGCGGAGACGTTGCCGCCCGACCAGTCGGAGTTGCAGTTGTTCAGCTCGTCGTAGGTGAAGTTGATCGGCGTGCAGTCGTTGTCCTGCAACGCGTAGAGCTTGGTGAACGTCGCGGAGCCGGCGATGCCGTCGGCTCCGAGACCGTAGGCTTGCTGGAAGCGGGTCACGGCCGCCTTGGTGGCGGGACCGAACTGCCCGTCGATGCCGAGCACGGCGCCGTAGCCGGGGTAACCGGCCACGCGGATCTGCAGCTGACGTACGTCCTCGCCCGATGCTCCTTCCGAAAGAGTGCGTCCCCAGGTGTAACACGCGTCGGCCGCCACGGGATCGGCCTGCGCCGCGGCCGGTGCGACACCGAAGCCGACGAGCAGGGCGAGCACGGGTAAGACGATGCGGAGTTTCATGACAGCGCTACCTTTCGATCACAGGGAGGTGCAGCCTGTCGAGTCCGCATCGGATCTGTCAATGAGCCACCAAATGAACTTCGAGTTCGGCGAAGAGGAACCACCCGGATAGCCGCTACCGCGGTGGAGGTGGAGCAGGCTCCACCTCCCACCGGGCAGTTGAGGGGCTCTCCGGCGCGGCCCGCGGTCATTAGCGTTCTGGCCATGACGAACAACATCACGACGAACTCCCGGACCAAGACCCAGCGGACCGTGCTGTGGACCGCGCTCGTGGTGAGCGCGCTGTGCAACGCTGTCCTGCAGACCACGGGCATCAGCACCGTCTTCGGCATCCTCTTCGGTGTGCTGGCGCTGGCCTTCGCCGCCGGTCTGGTGGTGAACTACCGCCGGCGCTGACGCGCCGGACGTCAGGGGATCAGGGGATCAGCAGGAGTTTGCCGGTGGTCGCGCGTGACTCGATGTCGGCGTGGGCCTTCGCCGCGTCCGCCAGCGGGTAGCGGCCACCGATGCGGACGACCAGCTGACCTTCTCGACGAGGTCGAACAACTCGGCCGCGCGTGCGGTCAGCTCCTCCGGCGTGCGGACGTGGTCCTCGGTGACGGGGTAGGTGACGCGGGTGCTGCGGGGGAGCTCGTTGATCGCGATCCGCGGCACGTCCCCGATCAACGGCCCGTAGAACACGAGCGTGCCGTGCGTGCGCAACACCCGCAGCGATCCGGCGAACGTGGTCGCGCCGGCTCCGCCGAACACCGCGTGCACGCCGGCGCCGCCGGTCAGTTCCAGCGCCGGTTCGACGAACGCGTCTCCGGTCGACACCAGGACGTG
Source organism: Lentzea sp. (assembly GCA_030146905.1). The sequence continues at coordinate 3,323 of JASLAV010001247.1, forward strand.
GCCGGCGCCGGTGGCCATCGCCACCTTCTCCTGCCGTGACACCAGACCGATCACGGTGCCGCCACGGGCCTTCACGTACTGGGTGATCAGCATTCCGACGCCGCCCGCCGCGGCGTGCACGAGCGTGACGTCTCCCGCCCGCACCGGGTGGGAGACCGTGGTGAAGTGGGCCTTGCGGCAGCAGGGCGGCGGCCGTCTCGTCGTCGACGGAGGCGGGCACCGTGACCACGTTGCCCTCGGGGAGCACGATCTGCTCGGCGCAGCTGCCGTGATTGGTGATGATCAGCCACGCGACGCGGTCGCCGGGAGCGAACCGGCTGACGCCCTCGCCCGTCTCCAGCACGACGCCGGAGCCTTCGGCGCCGGGCACCTCCGCCAGTCGTCGTGAACGGATGGCGGTGTCGACGAAGTTCACCCCCGCGGCGCTCACCCGGATCAGAACTTCTCCCGGACCGGGGCGGGGTGCCGGTCGCTCGCGCAACCGCAGCACTTCCGGCCCGCCTGGTTCGTCGATCGTGATCGCTCTCATGCGGCCGAAGCTGTTTCCGAAAAATGTACCCGCAAGTACAGTCTGACGGGTGACCACCAGGAAGGGTGCCGAGACCCGGCTGCGCATCATCGAGGCCGCCGCGGCGGAGATCAGGGAACGCGGCACGAACGTCACGACCCTCGACGACGTGGGACGGCGCAGCGGTACCGGCAAGAGCCAGCTGTTCCACTACTTCCCGGGAGGCCGCGAACAGCTGCTGCTCGCGGTCGCCGAGCTCGAGGCCGAGCGCGTGTTCGACGACCAGCAGCCGTACCTGGGCGAGCTCGTCTCGCGCGCCGCCTGGGAGGCGTGGCGCGACCTCGTCGTCACCCAGTACCGCGACCAGGGCCTGTACTGCCCGCTCGGCGTCCTCATCACCGAGGCCGGCCGCCACAGCGCCGCCACGCGGGCCGTCACGGCGGAACTGGTGCGGCGGTGGCAGGCCTGCCTGCGCACCGGTGTCGAGGCCACGCAGGCGGCCGGTGAGGCCAACCCCGCCCTCGACCCCGACCGCACGGCGGCGGCCCTGGTCGCCACCGTCCAGGGCGGGGTCACCGTGCTGCTCTCCACCGGCTCGGCCGACCACCTCGAGGCGGGGCTGAACCTCTGCCTGGACCACCTGCTGACCTGGAACTCCTAGCCGGTCCGCATGTCCTCCCGGATCCAGGCGGCCATCGAGGTGTGCTCCGGCTTCCACCCGAGCTCGCGGGCACGGGTGCCGCGGACCCGGCTGTTCGACCCCAGCGCGAAGCGGGCCAGGCCCTCGCCCCACACCCGCGCCGCGTCGTCGAGCGGCCACGGCTGCACGGGTCCGAGCCCGAGCCGGTCGGCGACGGCCGCGCCGATCTCCGCGAACGACGCCTCGCCGTTCTCGACGAAGTAGAACCCGGCGGCGTCGGGATCACCGAGTGCGAGCGAGTAGAGCGCGGCCATGTCGTCGAGGTGGACGGTCGACCACGTGTTGGCTCCCGTGCCGACCACGCGGACGACCCCGCTGCGGCGGGCCTGCTCGACCAGGGGGACCAGGAGCACGGTGTCGGGCCTGGGCGGCCGGCCGGTGCCGTAGACGAGGGAGTTGCACAGCACCACGGTCCGCACGCCCTCCGCGGCGACGATGTCGGTGTCGAGCGCGAAACGGGCCCGCCTGATCGGGTGCGCGTCCGCGACCACCTCGTTCACGTCGTCGAACACGTGCGGGGAGAGCACCTGGCCCTTCGCGTCGTCGCCGATGATGCTGCTTCCGCTGGTGTGCACCAAAGGTTTGCCGGACCCCCGAAGACCTCGCAGCAGCGCCTCGGCCGCGCCGCGGTGGTCGCTGTCGGCGGCGTTGACCACTCCGTCGGCGCGGTCCGCCTCGGCGGTGAGCAGGCCGGCGTCGTCCAGGTCCCCGATGACCGGCGTGATCCCGGCCCGTTCGAGGAGGGGAACGTGCGCGGGGTTGCGGACGAGACCCCGGACCGCGTGGCCCTCCTCGGCGAGACGGGCGCCGACGGCGCCTCCGATGTACCCGGCCGCGCCGGTGAGGAAGATGTTCACGGCGCGACCGTAGGCAGAGGTGGTGCCGGCGGCCCAGAAAACTTGCCAGGCGGTCAAATCGCGGTTCGTGTGGCTCTGGCGCGGAGATGAGCGCGCTCGCCCTGGTGCCCGAAGAGGGACAGCACCTCGACCGGGCGTTCGTCGGCGTTGCCGAACCAGTGCGGGGTCCTCGTGTCGAACTCGGCGGCCTCGCCCGGTTTCATGACCAGGTCCCGGTCACCGAGGACGAGCCGCAGGTGCCCGTCCAGGACGTAGAGCCATTCGTACCCCTCGTGGCTCGACACCTCGGGAGTCCGCGACCGCCTGCCCGGCGAGATGATCAGCTTGTAGGCCTGGAGGTTCCCTGCACGCCGGGTCAGCGGCACGAGCGTCATGCCGTTGCGGGTGACCGGTTTCGCGCGCAACCGCGGGTCGCCCGTCTCGGGGGCGCCGATCAGGTCGTCCATCGACACGCGCAGTTCCCTGGCGAGCGGCAGCAGCAGTTCGATGGTCGGCCGCCGCTGCCCGGACTCCAGGCGCGAGAGCATGCTGACGGAGATCCCGGTCGCCTTCGAGAGCTCGCCCTGGGTGAGCTCGCGCCGCTTGCGCAACGTGCGCAGCCGGGGCCCGATGGCGTCCATTGTGGAGGTCACGACGTCGTCCATGGGCCCAGTCTGGCAAG
>JASLAV010001264.1 GCA_030146905.1 Lentzea sp.
GGCCGGTAGATGCCGAGCGCCGCCGCCCGCGACCGGAACCGGAAGTGGTTGGCGCGCTCGCGCACCTCGCCGTCCGTCGCGATCGAGATGGGCGCGCCGTGCACCTCGACGTTCAACGAGGCCACCTCGTAGTGCTTGTACATGCGCGAGTGCTCCAGCGCTCCGAGCAGGGCGCCCAGGAAGAACCGCGTCCGCGAGTACTTCCGGTCGGCCCGGACGAACCGCACGTCGAGCAGCCCGTCGTCCAGCCGCGGGCGCATGGTCGGCGCGAAGCCCTTCGGCCGGTACGGCCCGTTGCCGACGAACAGCATCCACACCAGGTGCTTGTCGCCGTCGATGGTCATCCGCAGCGGCTTCGCGCGCTGCAGGACGCGGAACATCGCGATCCCCGCCGCCGGCCACTTGCCCCAGCGCTTCTCCAGCTTCTCGCGGATCCGCACCATGTCCGGGTAGCCGCCGAGGCTCGCCGTGTTCACGAACCACTGGTCGTTGACCTGCGCGAGGTCCACCCGCACGCCCACGCCGTCCGCCACCGCCTGCGCCGTGTCGTGCAGGCCGGTGATGCCCACGTCGCGCGCGAAGTGGTTCAGCGTGCCGGACGGGACGAGCACCATCGGCAGGTCGCGCTCGGCCGCGACGGCGGCCACGGCCGCCACCGTGCCGTCGCCGCCGGCCACGCCCAGCGCCTTCGCGTCCGGCAGGTCGGACAGCTCCTCGACGGAGACGATCTGCGCCTTGGGCCACTCCTCGGTGATCTGCGGTGTCGGGTCGGGCCCGATCCCCGAGTGCGGGTTCACGACGACGACCAGGCCGTCGCCGTCCTGTAACGACGTCAGGTCGGCGTGCTCGTAGGCCGACGCGGGCTCGTGCCTGCCGATCGGCCACCACCGGCGCGTCAAGTACGCGGCGCCCACACCCACGGCCGCACCGGCGGCCACGTCCGTCGGCCAATGAACGCCCGTGTGAACGCGTGAATAGGCCACGGCGGCGGCGATCGGTGCGACCACCATGCCTGCTTTGGGTGATTCCAGCGCCACCGCGGTGGTGAAAGCGGCCGCGGACGCCGAGTGACCGGAAGGAAACGACGAGGAGGTCGGCCGTTTGGACAGGCGGCGTTCGACGGCGATCAGGTCGGCGGCCGGCCTGCGGCGGGGGAAAAGCGACTTCCCGACGAGGTTCGCGCTGGCAGAGGCCCCGGCGATGGCCGCGACACCCCGCAACGCAGCACGCCGGTACGGCCCTTTCCCCGTTGCCAGAACAGCCGCGATGACGAACCACAGCAGACTGTGGTTGGCGGCTTTCGAAAGCCTCTTCATACCCCTGTCGACCCTGCTGGGAGGCAGTTCGGCAGAGGAGCTCATGAGCTTCTTGTCGAGAGCGCTGACGCGTTTCCACACACCCCGACACTAAACCGCAACCGGCGTGCCGCCCGAACGGATCACCCTGGTACGGCCGGGAGTCGCCTACTGTTGGGGTATGCAGCGGCGGATCTTCGGCATTGAGACAGAGTTCGGGGTGACCTGCACCTTCCACGGGCAGCGGCGTCTCTCCCCGGACGAGGTCGCGCGGTACTTGTTCCGCCGGGTCGTCTCGTGGGGGCGTTCCTCCAACGTCTTCCTGCGCAACGGTTCTCGGCTCTACCTCGACGTCGGCTCCCACCCGGAGTACGCGACGGCCGAGTGCGACGACCTGGCCCAGCTCGTCACCCATGACAAGGCGGGGGAGCGGATCCTCGAGGACCTGCTCGTCGACGCCGAGCGCAGGCTTGCCGACGAGGGCATCGGCGGCGACATCTTCCTGTTCAAGAACAACACCGACTCGGCGGGCAACTCCTACGGCTGCCACGAGAACTACCTGGTCGCACGGGCAGGCGAGTTCTCGCGCATCGCGGACGTGCTGCTGCCGTTCCTGGTCACGCGCCAGCTGATCTGCGGGGCGGGCAAGGTGCTGCAGACGCCGCGCGGCGCCGTGTACTGCCTCTCGCAGCGCGCGGAGCACATCTGGGAGGGCGTGTCGTCCGCGACCACCCGCTCCCGCCCGATCATCAACACCCGCGACGAGCCGCACGCCGACGCCGAGCGCTACCGGCGGCTGCACGTCATCGTCGGCGACTCGAACATGTCCGAGGTGACGACGCTGCTCAAGGTGGGCAGCGCGAACCTCGTGCTGGAGATGATCGAGCAGGGCGTCCAGTTCAGGGACTTCTCCCTGGACAACCCGATCCGCGCGATCCGCGAGATCTCCCACGACCTGACGGGCCGCCGCACGGTGCGCCTCGCGGGCGGCAAGGAGGCCTCCGCGCTCGACATCCAGCGCGAGTACTACGAGAAGGCCGTCGAGCACGTGGCCAAGCGCTCGCCGGACCCGATGGCGCAGCGCGTACTCGAACTGTGGGGCCGCACGCTCGACGCCGTCGAGTCGCAGGACCTGTCGAAGATCGACCGCGAGATCGACTGGGCCATCAAGAACCGCCTCATGGAGCGGTACATGGTCAAGCACAACATGGACCTGTCGAACCCGCGCATCGCCCAGCTCGACCTCGCCTACCACGACATCCGGCGCGGTCGCGGCGTGTTCGACCTGCTGCAGCGCAAGGGCCAGGTCGAGCGCGTGACCGACGACGGCGAGATCGAGGCCGCCAAGGACACCCCGCCGCAGACCACGCGGGCCAAGCTGCGCGGTGACTTCATCGCCGCCGCGCAGGCCGCCGGTCGCGACTTCACCGTCGACTGGGTGCACCTGAAGCTGAACGACCAGGCGCAGCGCACCGTGCTGTGCAAGGACCCGTTCCGCGCGGTGGACGAGCGCGTGGAGCGCCTGATCTCTTCGCTCTGACCGAACGATGCTGAGGGGCGCGCTCCGGACCGGAGCGCGCCCTGACCGCCGATCGGGGCTAGGAAGCGATCACCGGCTCGACCAGAGTGGCCGCATGAGGATCATCGCGGCGGCGCTCGCCGCACTTCTGGTTCTTCCCGGGGTGGCGTCGGCGACGGACACCTACTGGGAACTGAAGCCGACCGGCACCGACGCCCGCCTGCGCGGACTGTCCGCCGTGTCCGGTCAGGTCGCGTGGGCGAGCGGC
>JASLAV010000008.1 GCA_030146905.1 Lentzea sp.
CCTACCGGACCAAGGGCCAAGGCGCGGGCATGGCCGCGTTCATCCAGATGAGCTCGTACCAGGGCGAGTACACCGACGAGTACTTCGCGCTGCCCGCGCCGGATCCCGCGCAGTTCGGCATGCCGGCCGAGGACGACGGCAAGCGCGACGACCCGTTGCTGGGCACCTCCTCGCTCGCCATCACCGACTACTACCCGAAGGTCGACGCGCTGAGGGCCGCGCCCACGCGTGTCGTGATCGCGGTCGGCGAGGAGACGGGCGACGCGTTCACCGCGCGCACGGCCGTGTACACGGCGAAGCTGCTCGGGCAGGAGGCCGTCGTCTTCCCCAGCCACCACGGCGGGTTCATCGGCGGCGAGTTCGGCTACGCGGGCAAGCCGGAGGAGTTCGCCGTCAAGCTCCGCGAGGTGCTCGGCTGAGGATGACGTCGGCGGCCCTCGCGGCGCCGCCGCTGTTCTCGATGGCGGCACGCATCCGGTCGAGGTTGCGCCGGATCGTGCCGTCGGCCGCCACCCTGTCGACGGCCGCGCGCAGGCCGGCGTGATCGGTGACGTGCTCGCCGAGCCCGAGCTCCGCGACGCGAGCGGCGTTGGCCGCCTGTTCCGGCGTCTGCGGCACGACCACGAGCGGCACGCCCTGGTGCAGTGCCTCCATCGTGGAGTTCATCCCGCCGTGGCTGATGAACGCCGCGGCGTGCCCGAGCACGGCGGGTTGCGGGAACCACGGCCGCACGTCGAAGGTGTCCGGCACGTCGCCCACGTCCTTCGCGGTCATGGCCACCTGCCACCCGCCGTCACCGAACTGCTCGACGCACGCGCGGTAGAGCGCCGGATCGCTCATGACCGACCCGAGCGAGACGTAGAGCAGCGGCAGGTCCGCCCGGCGGGGTGACCACTCCTCGTCGAGCCTGCGGCCGAGCACCGGGCCGACGAAGTGGAACGAGTCGTCGAACGTCTCGCCGAACGGCTGGAACTCCCGCGGCAGGAACACCACGCTGCACGCCTCGGGCGCGTCGACCGTGCTCCACGGATCGAGCTCGACGCCGTGCTCGGCCGAGAACCGCGCCGTGTCCTCGGTGAGGTACCGGTCCAGGTCGACGTCCATCACGTCGTGGTGCTCGTTGGACGCGGTGTGCGGCATGGTGCGCACCGCCGGTACGCCGAGCTCGCGCGCGACGAGCCGCGCCGGCCAGTTCGTCGCGTCGTAGCAGATCAGGTCGGGCCGGTCGGCGCGGCAGAGGTCGAGCAGGACGGGGTAGGTGGCGCTCATCGCCAGGAAGTAGTGCTGGAACCACTCGTCGATCGGGTTGGCGCCGACCGGCCGGAAGTCCGGCAGCGCGGGCAGTTCCACCCACCGCGCGCCGGCTCCCGTCACCGCCCCCGCGTGCTCGGAGCCGGTCGCGTAACCGACCTCGGCGCCTCGCCGCACCAGTTCCTCGACCACGGCGAGGGTCGGCGTGACGTGTCCATGTCCCGCGAGCGTGACGAACAGGATCCGCATACCGCCGATCCTGCCGAACCGGGTCAAGCGCTTTACCGCAGGAACGCCTCGACCACCTCGGCCACCCGCAGACCGCTCTCGAAGTCCGCCAGGTCACGCGGGTGCTCGCCGCGCACGGCCCGCGCGAACGACGTGAGCCGCGAGTAGTCGGACCCCGTCTGCTCCAGCGCCACCGGCTCCCACGCGCCGCCGTCCGAAGTGGACAGTTCGGCCCACTGCTCCAGCCGCAGCGACCGTTCGGTGCCCCAGACGGTCCACTCGTAGACCTCCGGCCCCGCCAGACCCGAGAACGCCGACACGTGCACCGGCACGCCGCCGCCTCGCAGCACACCTCGTGCCGCCACCTCGGCGGCCCCCGGCTCCGGGAAGTCCGACGACACCGACTCGACGGCGAGCGGCCCGAGCACCCGGTCGGTCAGGTAGACGAAGTGCGACAGCACCTCCCGCACGAAGCCGCCCTGCTCCGACCGGGAGAGCCAGGCGGCCTCCGCCTGGAACGCCCTGGGCCAGCGGGGGAACTGCAGCCTGATCTCCACGCCGCGCAGCTCGCCCAGCTCCGGCAGCCGTCGTTCGACCTCGATCGTCGCGGCCATGTCCGACAACGCGAAGTTGACCGCGTTGGGACGGCCACGGGCGGCGCCGGCCATCTCGCGGGCCTCGCCGAGGTCGACGGCGAGCGGCTTCTCGCAGAACACCGCCTTGCCCGCGGCGAACGCCCGCAGGACCAGCGAGGCGTGCGACGCCGGCGGCGTCGAGACGTACACCGCGTCCACATCGGACAGCACCTCGTCGAGCGAGGTGACGACGGGGACGTCGAGGGTGCGGGGTGCGACGTCGACACCGGCGACCACGGTGTAGTCGGGATGTGCCAGCGCCGCCGCCAGCATCCGGGTGCCCATGGCACCCAGGCCGACGACGGCGAGGCGGATCGGATCAGCGGTCATGCGCCTATTCTGCAGGTGCCCACGCCTTGGACAGCTTCACCCGCCCACCGGTCTGCAGCAACGATCCGGTGTAGAGCCTCGACGCGATGAGCAGGATCGCCACGACGGTCGCCGCGAGGATCCCCATCGAGACCAGTGCCTCCCACGGCTGCGCCTGCTGCGCGAACATCCGCACGGGCATCGCGACCCCCGCCGTGAACGGCACGAACGACATCACGCCGAGCACCGCGGGGTTGTCGAAGAAGAACTGCACGCCGAAGTACGGGCCCATCACCGCGAGCATGACGAGTCCCATCGTCGACCCGAGGTCCTCCTGACGGCTGACCAGCGCGCCGGCCACCGCCCACATCGACGAGATCAGCACGAACCCGAGCATCAGGAACGGCACGAACCAGCCCAGCGCGGGCACCACGACCGCCAGCAGCTCGGACAGCCCGGCGACGCGCAGTGCGATCGGTGCCGCGAGCGCCAGCACCACCACCTGGCCGAGCGTGAGGATCACGTGCCCGAGGATCTTGCCGGCGAGCAGCGCCCGCACCGGCACCGTGGACACCAGGATCTCCACGATCCGCGTCTGCTTCTCGGTCACGGTGCTCTGCGCGATCGCCGCGCCGCCCATGCCGAACATCAGGAACACCAGCCCGAACACCAGCACGGTGACGAACCGCTGGTCGGAGTTCACCGCGGAGGCGTCGAGCAGCTCGACCGGCGGCGACGCGACGAGCTGGCGGATCACGTCGGCCGGCGGGTCGTTCAGCGCCAGCACCTTGATGCCGGCGCCGTCCGGCACGATCGCGGCCTCGACGTCGTCGGAGCGGACCAGGTCGGAGGCTTCCTGGACGGTGGCGACCTCGCGCACGTCGAGCTGCTTGTCCTGCACCACCCGCACGGCGGACCCGACGGCCGCGACCTTCGGGTCGTCACCGCCGAACACCGTCGGCAGCACCGTCAGCGCGAACAACCCGACGATCGTGGCGAGGAACCCGATCCAGAAGCCCTTGGTGCTGACGAAGGTCTTCATCTCCCGTTCGGCGACGAGCCAGGTCGCCTGGGCAAAAGTGGCCCGTGCCATGTCAGATCACTTCCTTGAAGATCTCGTCGAGCGTCGGCACGACCGGGGTGAACGAACGGACCTCACCGCGTTCCAGCGCGGCCTTGAGCACCTGCTGCGACGCGGACTCGAACACGGCGCGCGGCCCGTCGAGCTCCACGATCGTCGTGCCGGGCACGTCGCGGACCCAGCCGGCGTCCTCGGCGACGACGATCTCGTAGCGCTCCCCCGCATGGCTCTGGCGCAGCTCCTCGCGCGAGCCCTTCGCGGCGATCCGTCCCTTCGAGATGATCACCACGTCGTCGCAGAGCCGTTCCACGATCGCCAGCTGGTGGCTGGAGAACAGCACCGGCACACCGCTCGCGGCCCGTTTGCGCAGCACCTCGAGCACGGTCTCGACGGCGATCGGGTCGAGGCCCGAGAACGGCTCGTCGAGGATCAGCAGCTCGGGGTCGTGCACCAGCGCGGCGGCGATCTGCACGCGCTGCTGGTTGCCCAGCGACAGCTCCTCCAGCCGGTCGCCCGCGCGGCCGGTGAGCTCCAGGTCCTCCAGCAACGCGTCGGTGTTGCGCTGCGCCGTCGCCTTGTCGACGCCGTGCAGGCGGCCGAGCCAGGTGATCTGGTCGCGCACCTTCATCTTCGGGTAGAGCCCGCGCTCCTCCGGCATGTACCCGAAGTCCGGCCGGTTCTGCGGCCGGACCTCGGCCCCCTTCCAGCTCACCGAACCCCCGTGCGCGGCGAGCACCCCCAGCACGATGCGCATCGTGGTGGTCTTGCCGGAACCGTTGGCGCCCAGGAACCCCGTCATCCGGCCGGGGCGGACGTCGAAGCTGACGTCGTCGAGCACCCGGTGGTCGCCGAAGCTCCGGCTGATCCCCCTCACAGTCAACATGGGAGAACGCTATGCGGAGCACCACCACGGCCGCGTCCGCCGCGCGGCATCATCCTCGCGGAGGACTCCTTACGGACTAACGGACCGCGGCGGTGACGCCGAGGCGGTGCCCTCCTGTGTAGACGTTCATCGACGAGCCGCGCAGGAACCCGACCAGCGTCACGCCCATCTCCTCCGCGAGGTCGGCCGCGAGCGACGACGGCGCGGACACCGCCGTGAGCACCGGGATCCCCGCCATGACCGCCTTCTGCACCAGCTCGAACGACGCACGGCCGCTCACCATCAGCACGGTGCTCGTCAGCGGCAGCCGTCCGGCGCGGGTGGCCCAGCCGACGACCTTGTCCACGGCGTTGTGCCGGCCGACGTCCTCTCGCAGGCACAGCAGCGTGCCGTCCGCGTCGAACAGCCCGGCGGCGTGCAGACCGCCGGTGCGGTCGAAGACCCGTTGCGCGGCACGGAGCTTCGTCGGGAACTCGGTGACCGCCCTGGGGTCGAGGCGGATCGGGTCGTCCGCCACCTTCCAGGTCGCAGTGGTGCGCACGGCGTCCAGGCTCGCCTTGCCGCACAGGCCGCACGACGACGTGGTGTAGAAGTTGCGCTCGATCGACGGGTCCGGTGGCGCGACGCCTTCGCCCAGGCCGACGTCGAGCACGTTGTAGGTGTTGCGGCCGTCCGCCGTCGCTGCCGCGCAGTAGCGGATGGAGGTGATGTCGGACGGGTCGCGCACCACGCCCTCGCTGACGAGGAAGCCCGCCGCCAGGTCGAAGTCGTCACCCGGCGTGCGCATGGTCACGGCGAGGGACTTGCCCCGCACGCGGATCTCCAGCGGTTCCTCGACCGCCAGCGTGTCCGGTCGCGCGGTGGCCGCGTCGTCCACCAGCCGCACCACGCGCCGCCTGCTCGTCACCCGTCCCATCGCATGCCTCCCTGCAGATTTCGACGCACTCGTCGAGCAGGCGCCGCAACACCTCGTCACCGGTCATCGCCCGCACGGCCCTCGTCACGACCCAGTCGCGCGGCCACCACCTCGGCGCGTCGATCCCCGCCCTGCGCGCGCAGTGCGCGACCAGCAGCCGCGCCGGCGCCCTCTCGGTGCCGATCACCCTGACGGCGAACGGCAGGAGCTTGCGCCGCCCGTCCTCAGTGGACTGGTCGTTGACGCACCGCGCCACGCACGCCAGCACGGGGTGCACGCAGGCGGGCCGGTCCGACCACACCTCGCCCGCGAGCACCGACGTCAGCTCCATCAGGCAACACCCGTCCGCGGGTGTGCGGTGCCAGCCCTTCGCGAGACTCGGCACGCGGCTCACAGCCGCGGCCTTCCCGGCTGCGACAGGTGCCGCGTGAGCACCGCGCCCGCCAGCCCGAGCACGCCCGCCGCGATGAACGCGAAGGCCGGTCCCTGCGAGGCGAGGACGACCGCGGCGATCAGCGCCCCCGCCGCTTTGGCGGTGTAGAGCACGCCGAAGTTCTGGGCGCCGTTCGTCTCTCCGAAGTACTCCCTCGTGACGCCGACCAGCAACGAGTAGCAGCACCCCGTGCCGAGACCGGCGAGGGTGGCACCGATGACGAGCCCTGCGACGTTCTGGGAGTACAGCAGCACGAACTGCGCGAGCCCACCGGTCGCCAGCGTCCAGACCAGCGCCTTGCGGCGGCCGACCCGGTCGGAGAGCCACCCGACCAGCACGCGCCCGGTGCCCGTCGCCGCGGCCAGCGTCGCCAGCGCGACCGCGCCGAGCGTCTTGTCGCCCACGAACAGCGGCAGGTACGCGAGGTCGTAGAGCGACACCGCCGCCGCGAACGCCACACCGCCGTACAGCCACCAGAACGTTCCGCACCGCACGGCCTGCTCCGGCCGGAACTCCTTGAGCGCGGCGCGGTTCGGCACCCTCGCGCGGTCCAGCGCCCACTCGCGCGGCGAGACGTGCGGTGGCCACCAGTGCTCCGGCGGGTCCTTCATGAACACGCCCGCCACCGCCACGACCACGGTGATCACGATCGCCGCCTGGAGGAGGAACCCGTCGCCGAAGAAGAGCCCCGCCAGGATCACGAAGGGCACCGACCCGTACGGGAACGCCGCGCTGACGAACGCGACCTTGCGGGTGACGCGCTCCGGGTACCAGCGGACGACGGTGCCCAGGCACGTCGAGTACACCAGCCCCGCACCGATGCCGCCGAGGACCGAGTAGCCGACCAGCTGACCCTGCCCGAGCGTGAGGAGCCCGCTGCCGCACAGGACCGCGCCGATCCACATGGCTCCGGTGGACGTGAGCCTCCCCTGCTGCCTCAGCCAGGCGGCGGGGAACGCCGTGCAGGCCTGGCACACGGTCCACAACGCCAGGGCCCAGAACAGCTCCGGCACGCTCCACCGGTCCCGCAGCTCCGGGATCAGCGCGCCGAACCCGTACTGCCCGATGCCCGCCGCGAGCATCGCCGCCCACGCCGCCCACAGCACGGTGCGGCGCGACCGCCCCGACACCTCGACGTCGGTCTCCCCCACCCGGTAGAGCCTGCCGGCGTGATCACGTACGTAAGTCGCCACTGACATGCACTTCACCCCGTCCCGAGGATTGCATACAGTATGAGGTAGGCTATACCACAGGAGCTCACATGAACATGCCCTGGACGCTCGCCCGCCAGACGGCACGCGAAGCCGCCAAGCCGCTGGAGGCCGTCGAACTACCGCTGTCCGACGTGCTCGGGTTCGCCCTCGCCTCCGGTGTGCGCGCCCTGACCAGCCAGCCGACGTGCGACACGTCGGCGATGGACGGCTACGCCGTGTCCGGCCCCTGGCCGTGGACGATCGTCGGCCGGGTCGCGGCAGGAGACGCCGTGCCCGCTGTGCGGCTCGCTCCCGGCGAGGCGTACGCCGTCGCGACCGGCGCGCCCGTACCCGACGGCTCCGACCTGGTGATCCCGGTGGAGCAGTGCTCCGTGACGGGCCGTCGGCTGGAGAAGGCGGACGCGCGTC
>JASLAV010000016.1 GCA_030146905.1 Lentzea sp.
CCGCGATGCCGATCAGCACCGCGACGAACGACGTGATGGCGAACCACAGGAACGTCTTGCCGCCGAGGCGTGCGGCGGTGCGGCCGCCGCCGAGGTTCCGCAGCGACGCGATGCCGACGACGATCGCGGTGAACACCAGCGGGATCACGGTGAGCTGCAGCAACGCCGTGAAGGTGGAACCGATCTTGGCGAGCACGGGCGCGAGCCACGTGCCCTTGCCGAGCCAGCCGGCCAGGGCGCCGAGCACGAGCGCGCCGAGCACGGCGAAGCCGAAGACCTTGGGTTTGCGGTATGTCTGGACGAAGGACACAGGGAACTCCTGCACAGGGGTGGGCGAAAGGGGGCCGGGAGCGTTTAGCTCCGACAGCCCGCGCTCGTCCTGCGTGCCAGGTCGATGTGCCTGCGACGCGTCAAGTACTCGTTCACCACTGCCCCCAACACCTGCGGTGGGGGCAGTCTTCCCAGTTCAGGTGAACTGTGACCAGCGCTACCAGAGTGTGGACACCGAGACACCCACCTGGCCCAGCAGCCGTCGGGTGAGGGGCAGGCTGATGCCGATCACGGACGTGTGGTCGCCGTCGATGCCCTCGACGAACCAGCCGCCGAGGCCGTCGATCGTGAAGCCGCCCGCGACGTGCAGCGGCTCGCCGGTGGCGATGTACGCCTCCAGCTCCTCGTCCGACGGCGTGCCGAACCGGACGGTCGTCGACTCGGCCGCCGACGCGCGGTCCACGACCACCCCGCCGGACACGCGCAGCACGGTGTGACCGGTGACCAGCGCGCCGCTCTTGCCGGAGATCCGGCGCCACCGCTCCCGCGCGACCTCGGGCGTGCCGGGCTTGCCCACGAGCTCGCCCTCGAACAGCAGCATCGAGTCGCAGCCGATGACGACGCACTCGTCGTCGTGCTCGACCGCCTCCGCTTTGGCGGCGGACAGGGCGACGACGGTCTCCTCCGGCGTGGGGTCGGCGAGCGAGGCGACGAGCGCGTCCTCGTCGACACCGGAGACCCGGACGACGGGCTCGACGCCCGCCGACCGCAGGACGCTAAGACGGGCGGGTGACTGGGAGGCCAGGATCAGACGCACGCCCGGAGTCTGTCACGCCGCCCGGAGCGGCGACCTGGCGAAACGCGAACGCGGCGGCGATGCCGACCGCCAGCACCGCGAGCAGCAGGTAGAACGCCGCCCGCACGGCAGAGGTGAAGTCACCGGTCGCCGCGAGCACGATCTGCAGCACCGCGCCGGTCGCCGCGCTGCCCAGCACGTTCCCGAACTGCCGCGAGGTGTTGTAGATGCCGGACCCCACGCCCAGCAGCGACCGGTCGAGCGTCCGAGTGGAGATGTTCGTCAGCGGCGAGAACACGAGCCCCATGCCGATGCCCAGCGCGACCATCGACGGCAGCAGCACCCACTGTGCTCCGTCATTGTGGGAAGCCGTCCCCAGCAGGAACGTCATGGCGAGGACGCCGATCGCCATCAGGACGAACCCCGCGATCGGCAGGTACTTGGCGTCCGCCCGGTTCGACAGCCGTCCCGCGAAGATCGCCACCACGCCGGACATCAACGACGCCGGTGCCGTGACCAGGCCCGTCATCAGCGGCGACAGCTTCGGCACCGTCTGCAGGAACAGCGCCAGCGGCACGAACACGCCCGTCACCGCGATCCCGATGGAGATGTTGGCGACGTTGCCGAGCGTGAAGTTGCGGTTGCGGAAGATCTGCAACGGCATCAGCGGCTCGGGGTTGCGCGCGGACGCCTGCCAGAGCACGAACGCCACGAGGAACAGCACGCCGGCCCCGATGATCTCGGCGACCGTGATCGGCCCCACGATCCGGCCCCAGTGGTAGTGCTCGCCGTCCTGGATCCCGAACACCAGCAGCCCGAGCCCGAGGCAGCACAGCACGACGCCGAGCACGTCGAACCTGGGCGCGCGGTTCGGCCGCAGGTCGGGCACCCACCGGAACAGCAGCGCGAGCGCCAGCACCCCGATCGGGAGGTTCACGAAGAAGATCCACTCCCAGCCGAGGTGCGTGACCAGCACACCGCCCAGCAACGGCCCGGAGACCGTCGCGAGCCCGGCCACCGACCCCCACATGCCCAGGGCCGCACCCCGCCTGGCCGGCGGGAACAGGCGGGTGATGAACGCCATCGTCTGCGGGGTCATGGCCGCCGCGCCGAGCCCCTGGAAGACCCTGGCCGCGATCAGCGCCTCGGCGCTGGTGGCGAGACCGCACGCCAGCGACGCCACGAGGAACAGCACAAGTCCGATGCCGTAGAGCCGCTTGGGCCCGTACCGGTCGCCCAGCCGCCCGGTCAGCAGCAGCGGCACCGCGAACGCGAGCAGGTAGGCGCTGACCACCCAGATGACGTCGTTCAGGGAGGCGTTCAGATCGGTCATCATCGACGGCAGCGCGACGTTCACGATGGTCGTGTCCAGCAGCGTCATGAAGAAGCCGATGCACAGCGCGTAGACGGTCCGCCAGTTCTCGCGGTCCGTCCGAGTAGTACTACTGATGCGCGATCACCTCTTCAGTCGGCACTCTCGGCGGAGTGAAGCGCTGGGTGCTTGTCCTCACCGAACGCGGTTCCGATCGCGACGGCAAGCGCAGACGGATCGCGGCACTGCTCGTCGTTCTCGGCGGGCTCATTGGATCGTGGGGCGTTGGAAGCGTGCTCGCGAGCGACCCGATCGGCTACGGGGTGCCCATCTGGCCGTTCGCCGACACCGCCGATCGGGCGGAGAACGCACTCCTCACCCAGGTGGTGCCCGCGGTGCGCGGCAACCTCCCGATCGAGCGCGCGGACGTGCAGGTGCTGCGGCGGACCACCGCCTACGGCAGCGCGTTCTGGACCCTCAGGCTGGAGGTCGACGGCGAGACCCGCTGTCGCGAGGTCGCCGTCGGCCTCAACGTGAGCAGCCGCAGGGTGCAGTGCTCCTAGCCGGGGAAACCGGAGGCGCGCCAGGCGCCGGGCCCGTGCTGGAGCGGCCGGCGCGTCCGGCGGGCGTGGTTCGCCCACTCCGAGCGCCGCGCGGGCTTGTCCTCTGCCGGGACAGCGGCAGCCAGACCTGCGACGACCGCGGTCAGCGCCGCCAGTTCGTGGTCGTTCGGCGTGCCCTTGACGACCCGCAGCAGCGGCTTTTCCTGGGGCTTGTCGTCCGGCGCGGTCACAGCGGGATGTTCCCGTGCTTCTTGGGCGGCAGCGTCTCGCGCTTGTCGCGCAGCATCGACAGCGCCCGAGCGACGTAACCGCGGGTGTAGGACGGCGGGATCACCGAGTCGACGTACCCGCGTTCAGCGGCGACGTACGGGTTGCACAACGTGTCCTCGTACTCCTGCTGCAGCTTCGCGCGCAGCGCGTCGACGTCCTCACCGTTCTGCGCCGCGGCCGCGAGGGTCTTGCGGTGCACGATGTTCGCCGCGCCGGAAGCGCCCATGACGGCGATCTGCGCGGTCGGCCACGCCAGGTTGATGTCGGCGCCCAGGTGCTTGGAGCCCATGACGTCGTACGCGCCGCCGTACGCCTTGCGCGTGATGACGGTGACGAGGGGAACGGTGGCCTCGGCGTAGGCGTAGATCAGCTTGGCGCCGCGGCGGATGATGCCGTTCCACTCCTGGTCGGTGCCGGGCAGGAAGCCGGGCACGTCGACGAACGTCAGCACCGGGATGTTGAACGGCATCATCCGCCGCGGCGCCAAGCTGATCTACGCCTACGCCGAGGCCACCGTCCCGAAGGTCACCGTCATCACCCGCAAGGCGTACGGCGGCGCGTACGACGTCATGGGCTCCAAGCACCTGCGCGCCGACGTGAACCTCGCCTGGCCGACCGCGGAGATCGCCGTCATGGGCGCGCAGGGCGCGGTCAACATCGTCTTCCGCAAGGAGCTGGCCGGCGCCGACGACGCGGAAGCGCGCCGGGTGGAGCTGGTGG
>JASLAV010000027.1 GCA_030146905.1 Lentzea sp.
GCGGACCCCGACCCCGTCCGGTCCGGCGGTTCTCCGGCCGGAGACAGGAGCACCGGCTTGTTGCCGGATCGCCAGCTTTCTCCTTCCCTTCTGCCAGGTGTTCCACCGCACGCCGAGCTGGTGCTCGCGTGATGCCGAACAGGTCCGGCGCCGCCCTCGAGTTCGCCGAGGCACGGCTGTCCGCGGAACGAGCGGAAAACCTCCACCAGCGCCAGGCCGCCAAACGAGTCGCGGAGAACGCCCGCGACGCGGGTGACTGCCGTGAACTGCTGGCGATGCTCGGCCTGGCGGACCTGCCACCGGGTCCCGGCGTGATCGTGCGGCAGACCACCCCCGTTTTCCCGGAGGCGTTCGACGTGTTCCGGCCCGCAGAAGGAGCACGCGCGTGAACCGAGGCACCGTCAAGTGGTTCAGTGGCAGCAAGGGCTTCGGCTTCATCGCTCCCGAGAACGGTGGGCCTGACCTGTTCGTCCACCACACCGAGGTGAGCGACTACGCCTTCCATGGCATCCCGGACAACCAGCCCGTCGAGTTCGAGATCGGCCAGGGCGACAAGGGTCCGCGGGCGACGTCCGTGCGCGTTCTCTGACCGGACGATGATCAGGCGGCCGGCCCCTGCAGCCGGTCGCCCTGAGCAGTCCACTGTGGACTTCGAGGTGCGTCTCCTGTCGGTAGGCTGCTCGCCATGAGCAGAAAACTGATGATCGGGCTCGGAGTCGTGCTGATCCTGATCGGCGGGGTCTGGACGGCGCAGGGCCTGGGCTACCTCGAAGGCAGTTTCATGACCGGGCAGCAGCTGTGGACGACGATCGGGCTGCTGTGCGTCGGTGGCGGCGTCATGCTCCTGGTTCCCTGGCCGAAGAAGACGCGCTAGACCCTTCCGCGCCGGGCAATCCGCCGCGAGGCCCGCTCCGAAGTACCGGCGTGAAGGCAACACGAACCATTCTCATCGGCCTGGTGTCGGTGGCCGCGGCGCTGGCGGCGGGCCACCTCGTCGCGGGACTCGTGAGCCCGCCGGCGTCGCCGTTCCTCGCGGTCGGCAACACCGCGATCGACCTGACGCCCCACCCGCTCAAAGACTTCGCGATCCGCACGTTCGGCGAGAACGACAAGCTGGTGCTGCTCGGCGGTATGGCGGTCGTGCTCGCCGGGCTCGGCGTCGTGGCGGGCCTGGTGTCCCGCCGCAGTCCTTGGCCGGGTACCGCCCTCGCCGGCGTGCTGGGTCTGCTCGGCATCGCCGCGGTGCTGGCCAGGCCGACGACGACCTCGTGGTCGCTGATCGCCCCGTTGACCAGTCTAGTGGTCGGCGTCGCGGTGTTCCGCTGGCTGTGGTCCCAGGCGCCCGCCGAGGCGCCGGGACGACGCAGGTTCCTGCTGTCGACGGCGGCGATCGCGGCGGGCGCCGCGGTCTCGGGAGCGGGCGGGCAGTGGCTCGCCGGCCGGGTCGACGTCGAGGCCTCGCGACGCGGAATCACGTTGCGGCCGGGGGAGACCGCGCCGGAGATCCCGTTCGGCGCCGACTTCTCGCGTGAGGGCACGCCGACGTTCCTGACGCCGAACGAGAAGTTCTACCGGGTCGACACCGCGCTCACCGTGCCCCGCCTGCGGGCGGAGGACTGGCGGTTGCGGGTGCACGGCATGGTGGACAACGAGATGGTGCTCACCTACGACGACCTGCTGAGGCGTCCGCTGGTGGAGAAGACCATCACGCTGGTGTGCGTGTCCAACGAGGTCGGCGGCCCGTACATCTCCACGTCGAACTTCATCGGCGTCTCCCTGTCAGACCTGCTGCGCGACGCCGGTGTGCGTCCCGGCGCCGACCAGCTGGCGACGCGCAGCGTGGACGGGTGGACCTGCGGCACGCCGGTCGCCTCGATCATGGCGCCGGGGTCGAACGCCATGCTGGCCCTCGGGATGAACGGTGAGCCGCTGCCGCTCGAACGCGGCTTCCCCGTCCGCATGGTCGTGCCGGGCCTCTACGGCTACGTCTCCGCCACGAAGTGGCTGGTGGACGCGGAGCTCACCACGTTCGACGCGTTCGACCCGTACTGGGCCCAGCGCGGCTGGGGCAAGAAAGCCCCGGTCAAGGTCATGTCGAGGGTGGACCGGCCGAAGTCGTTCGAGAAGGTGCCGGCGGGCAGGTTCGTCGCCGCTGGCATCGCCTGGGCCCAGCACACCGGCGTCGACCGCGTCGAGGTCCGCGTCGACGGCGGTCCGTGGCAGCAGGCGACGCTCGCCACCGAGGTGAACGTCGACACCTGGCGCATGTGGCGCATCGAGCTGGACCTCCAGCCGGGCAACCACACGGTGGAGTGCCGCGCCACCGACCGCAAGGGCTACACCCAGACCAACGAGCGCGCCGCACCCGTCCCGGACGGCGCCACCGGCTGGCATTCGATGGTCTTCACCTCGGTGGCCGGCTCCTGATCGTCTGTCCACACAGGACTGCGCAGAAATCGTCGGTAACAGGTCGATAACCTCACCCATCCGGTGAGCCGGTGGTGACGAACCACCGGTGACAACTTCCCCAACCCCTCGGAGATGTCCCGTCATGAACAAGACCGTCCGCAGCTCTGCCCTGGCCGTCGGCGCCGTCTCGCTCGCCCTGTTCGGCGCGGCGTGCGGTTCGGATGACATGGCCGGCAGTGGCGCCACTTCCTCCAGTGCCGCCCCGACCTCGACGGCGTCCTCGCCGTCGGCGATGGCCGACCCGGCCGCCAACCTCGTCGGCCCCGGCTGTGCCGACTACGCCAAGCAGGTCCCGTCCGGCTCCGGTTCCGTCTCCGGCATGGCCGCCGACCCCGTCGCCGTGGCCGCGAGCAACAACCCGCTGCTCACGACGCTGGTCAGCGCGGTGTCGGGCAAGCTCAACCCGAAGGTGAACCTGGTCTCGACGCTCAACGGCGCCGAGTTCACGGTCTTCGCGCCGGTCGACTCCGCGTTCGCCAAGATCGACGCCGCCACGATCGAGAAGCTCAAGACCGACGACGCGCTGCTCACCAAGAT
>JASLAV010000028.1 GCA_030146905.1 Lentzea sp.
GGGACACGTCTCGTCGTACCGGATCGGGTCCCACAGCATCTTCGACGCCTGCACCGACTCGACGGTGACGTCCGGCTGCTTCAGGTGCGCGTAGGGGTTCAGGGCGCCGTTGCGGCGGTCTTTGGCCGCGACCATCGCGCCCACGTGCTCCGGAGCGCCCGCACGGCGGATGTACGCGCGGACGTGCGGTGCGAAGTAGCCACCGGCACCGGCGTGCACGGGCATCGTGAACGGCGTCGGCACGGACAGCGCCCACATCGCGTTCGACTCGGACTGCTTCTCGAACGCCACCGCCAGCACCCGGTCGTGCACGCCGGACTGGACGAGCGACGCGGCGACGTTGCCGGTGCTGCCGCCGACCGAGCCGGCGGTGTGCACGCGCAGCAACGGTTTCCCGACGGCGCCGAGGGCGTCCGCGAGGAACAGCTCCGGCATCATCACGCCCTCGAACAGGTCAGGGGCCTTGCCGAGCACCACGGCGTCGATGTCCGGCCAGTCGACGCCTGCGTCGGCCATCGCGCGGTCGATCGCCTCGCGGCACAGGCCCGCCATCGACACGTCGAGGCGCTTCGCTGCGTGGTGCGTCTGGCCGGTGCCGACCACAGCTGCCGGTCGCATCTACTCCCGCCCTTCCATCACGCACACGAGGTTCTGCTGGAGAAGTGGCCCGCTCGTGGCGTGGCCGAGAACGCGTGAGGCCGAACCGTCGTGCACCCGCCGTGCCGCCTCACCGATCCGCGCGAGACCCGCGGAGAACATCGGGTTGCCGGCCAGCACCCCACCGGACGGGTTCACCACGACGTCGTCGCCGAGGCCGAGCGCCTGGCGCAGCAAGATCTCCTGGTGGGTGAACGGCGCGTGCAGCTCCGCCACCTCGACGCCCTCCGCCCCGGCAGCCTTGCCCGCCGCCACGGCGGACGGGGAGGTCGTCAGGTCCCGCGTGCCGAACGACGGCGAGTCGACCCGGTGCTCGAACCCGGTGATCCACGCCGGTCGTTCGCACAGCTCCCGCGCACGGTCACCGGCCGCCAGCACGATCGTCGCCGCGCCGTCGGTGATGGGCGCGCAGTCGTGGCGGCGCAACGGATCCGCGACGTACCCGGAGGCCAGCAGCTCGTCGACGCCGACCTCGCCGGACAGCTGCGCCAGCGGGTTCGACATCGCGGCGGCACGGCTCCGCGAGGCCACGGCCGCCATCGACCGCTCGTCCCAGAGCCCCGCCTCGATCCCCATCCGCGCCTGGATTCCCGCCAATCCGATGGTGTCCGGCCACAGCGGCGTCACGACGTACGGGTCGAGCTGCATCGCCATGACCCGCCGCAGCTGGCCGGCGGACGACTTGCCGAAGCCGTAGACCAGCGCGGTGTCGACCTCGCCGCACAACAGCTTCACCCAGGCCTCGTACAACGCCCACGCGGCGTCCATCTCGACGTGCGACTCGACGATCGGCGGGAACGCGCCGATGGCGTCGACGGCCGACACGAACGAGAACGCGCGCCCCGCCAGGTAGTCGGACGAGCCGGAGCACCAGAACCCGATGTCGGACTTGGTGATGCCGAGGCCGCCGAGCACCTCGTGGAAGATCGGGACCAGCATCTCGACACCGTTGGTGGTGCCGTCGGTCTCGCGCACGCAGGGCGTCTGCGCGAACCCCACTACGGCGACGTCACGCATGCGAGCCTCACAGGTGGCGGGAGTAGGAGTCGAACGGCGCGTCGGGCTCGCCGGAGGGCTTGAAGTGGTCGATGTTCTGCATCGTCGGGCCCCACTCCTCGCGCGGCTTCCACACCGCCTCGACGCGCATGCCCATCCGCACGTCCTCCGGCGCGATGCCGAGCAGCAGGTGCAGGAACGGGATGTCCGCGCCGTCCAGCAGCACGTAGGCCGAGACGTACGGCGGCGGGATGCGCTGGCCGAGGAACGGGACGTTGACCACGCAGTACGTCGTGACGGTGCCGCGGTCGGACAGCTCGACCTGGTCGGTCGTCGGCACACCGTCGGTGGGACAGGCCGGCCGCGGCGGGAAGTAGACCTTCTGGCAGACCGGGCAGCGCTGCGCGATCAGGCGGCCTTCCATGAGGCCGCGCAGGAACGGGTCCTCCGTCGGTGACGCCGAGTGCGTGTAGTGCAGGTTCACCGGGGTGATCACCATGGTGACGTCGTCGGCCTCGGCCGGTGGATCCGCAGGTTCGTCCGAGATCTCGAAGCACTCGATGTCGGTGATCGTGCCGACTCGTTCGCCACGCCACCGCACCCGCACGCGCGTACCCGTCGACATCCGGTCCGGTGAGCCAGTGTCCACCGCGTGCAGCAACGACGTGTCGGCGCCGTCGAGCTGGATCAGCGCCCACGCGAACGGCCGGTCGAGCGGCTGTCCTTCGAGCGGTGCGGGGATCCACGACCAGCCGCGCACGACCCCTGTCGCCGCCACGTCGACGAACTCGGACAGCTTCTCCGCCGTGACGGGGTCGTACTCGAGCGGAGGCACGTGCACGCGGCCGTCGGCACCGCGGATCCCGGTCACCTTGCGGCGGCGCAGGTCCGAGAGGAACCGGCCCAGCGTCGGACCGGTCGAGCGCGTGTAGTCGAAGCCGACGTCCAGCGGAGCACTCAGCGGCCTGGTCACAGATCAAAGTGAAACAGGTTCTCGAAATGGTGGCAAGATGAGTGCATGAAGCTCGGTCTGCAGCTCGGCTACTGGGGTGCCGCGCCACCCTCGGACGCTCCCGAACTCGTGGCGGCGGCGGAGGAGTTCGGCTTCGACGCGGTGTTCGCCGCGGAGGCGTGGGGATCGGACGCGTTCACCCCGTTGGCGTGGTGGGGATCCGGCACGCGACGGGTGCGGCTCGGCACGTCCGTCGTGCAGATGTCGGCCCGCACACCGGCCGCCTGCGCGATGCACGCGCTGACGCTGGACCACCTGTCCGGCGGCCGGTTCGTGCTGGGCCTCGGCGTCTCCGGACCGCAGGTCGTGGAGGGCTGGTACGGGCGTCCGTTCGCCAAACCCCTTGCCAGGACCAGGGAGTACGTGTCGATCCTGCGCCAGGTGATGGCGCGTGAGGCGCCGGTCGTGAACGACGGCCCGCACTACCCGTTGCCGTATCGGGGACCCGGCGCGCTCGGCTTGGGCAAGCCGCTCAGGCCGATCACCCACCCGCTGCGCGCCGACCTGCCCATTTGGCTCGGCGCGGAAGGTCCGAGGAACGTCGCGCTGACGTCGGAGATCGCCGACGGCTGGCTCGCGATCTACTACGCGCCCCGGCTCGCCGGCATGTACGACGAGTGGCTGGACGAGGGGTTCGCCAAGTCGCGGCAAGGGGATTCGGCGCGCACCAGGGAGAACTTCGAGGTCGCCGCCACCTGCCAGGTCGTCGTGACGGACGATCCGGTGGCGGTGAGGGCCGCGCTGAAGCCGTTCGTCGCCCTGTACATCGGCGGAATGGGCGCGCCGGGGATGAACTTCCACGCCGAGGTGTTCACCCGCATGGGATACGGCGAGGCGGTGCGGGACATCGGCGCGCTGTTCCAGTCCGGTCGCAAGGACGAGGCGGCGCAGGTGGTCCCCGACGAGCTGGTGGCCGAGATCAGCATCGTCGGCACGGCGGAGCACGTGCGCGAGGAGGTCGGCCGCTGGGAGGACGCGGGCGTCACGATGCTGCTCGTCGGGTGCCGCGACGTTGCCTCGATCAAGGCGGTCGCCGAGGCTTGTCAGTAAGTGAAACGCGTTCTACTTTGAGGGTGTGGTCACTGGACTCTGGAACATCGCCGCGGACCGGCCGGACTCCATCGCGCTGGTCGATCCCGGCGGTCACGAGATCACCTACCGGGAGCTGGCCGAGGCCGCGAACCGGTACGGGCGCGGGTTCCAGGCCCTGGGGCTGGAACCCGGCGACAGCATCGTGCTGATGCTGCCCAACAGCGCCGAGCTGCTGCAGGTGTACTTCGCCGCGTACCAGTCCGGCCTGTACGTGGTGATGGCCAACTGGCACCTGACCGGCGCCGAGGTCGCGTACCTCGTGCAGGACAGCGGCGCCAAGGCCTTCGTCGCCCACGAACGCTTCGCCGCGGCGGCTGCCGAAGCGTCGGCGAGCCTGCCGGCGAGCGCGCGGTTCGCGGTCGGCGAGATCGCCGGGTTCGGGCCGCTGGCGAAGCTCGGCGAGGGTGAGCAGGGCAGGCCGGAAGTCCGCACGACCGGGTCGCCGATGCTCTACACGTCGGGCACCACCGGCCGTCCCAAGGGCGTGCGCAGGCCGTTGACCGGCGCGGATCCCGACGCCGTGCCGCCGTCGGCGCCGTGGTTCTTCGGCATCTTCGGGATCAAGCCGCACGACGGGCACGTGCACCTGTGCGGGTCGCCGCTCTACCACACCGCCGTGCTCAACTTCGTCACCATCTCCGTCCAGCTCGGGCACACCGC
>JASLAV010000037.1 GCA_030146905.1 Lentzea sp.
CACCAATCGAGACACGTGACCATGACGAGAGCGCTCACACGAACGTGGGTAGGCTCGCCGGAATCTGGGGGCGTCCAGAAGGGATAGTCCGTGCAGCAACAGCAGCGAGTCGTCGCCAACCGGTACACACTGCTCGCCGAGCTCGGCCGCGGTGCGATGGGTGTCGTGTGGCGTGCCCAGGACCAGCTGCTCGGCCGGCCGGTGGCGCTCAAGGAGCTGCACCCGCCGCAGGGCATCAGCGCCGAGGAGCGGACCGTGCTGGAGGAGCGCATGCTCCGCGAGGCGCGCACCGCGGGCAGGCTGAACCACCCGGCCGTGGTGACGGTGCACGACGTCATCCGCGAGGACGGGCGCACGTACCTCGCCATGGAGCTGGTCGACGCGGCCGACCTCGCCACCGTCGTGCAGCGGCACGGGCCGCGCGACTCCGTGTGGATGGCGGGCGTCGCCCTGCAGGTGCTGGGTGCGCTGGACTCGGCGCACACCGCCGGGATCGTGCACCGCGACGTCAAGCCCAGCAACATCATGGTGCGTCCTGACGGCGCGGTGAAGCTCACCGACTTCGGCATCGCGCAGACCACGGACGACCCGCGGCTCACCCACAACGGCGGCATCGTCGGCTCGCCCGCCTACATGTCGCCGGACCGGCTGCACGGCTGGGAGGCCTCGCCCGCGTCGGACCTGTGGGCGCTCGGCGTCACGATGGCGCACGCGGTCGAGGGCATCAGCCCGTTCGAGCGCACGTCCACGGCGTCCACGCTGCACGCCGTCATGAACGAGCCGCCGGTGCTGCGGCGGGCCTCGCCCGCGCTGGCCCAGGTGATCCACGGGCTGCTGACCGTCGACCCCGCCCGGCGGATGACCGCGGCCCAGGCCAGGGGACTGCTGGTCGCGATCGTCCAGGGCACGTCGCAGGTCTCCCCCGTGCCTCCGCCGCCCAGGAAGAAGAACAACACCGCCGTCAAGGTCGCCGCCGTCGCGCTGGGCGCAGTGGTGCTCGCGGGTGCGGCGTTCGGCGGCTACGTGGCCTTCAAGCCGAAGGACGACAGCAACAACTCCGGCGGCAGCTCGACCAGCAACCAGGCCCAGGACTCCACCGAGTGGACCGAGGCCTCGGCACTGCCGGTCGGCGCACCGCTGCCGTCACGGCGCATCGCCACGGTCGGCCGCGGCGGTGACGTGCCGGAGTGGAACCTGTCCGGCACGCAGTGCGGGAAGGACTTCCTCATGCAGGGATCGCCGGTGCGGACGAACGTGCCGTGCGACGGCCCGCACGGCATCCAGCTCTTCTCCGCGGCGACCCCGCTGTGGGACAAGCCGAAGGACACCCCGTACCCCGGCACGATCTGGCTCGCCGACTTCACGAAGAACTACTGCACCGAGCAGTTCAAGGCCATCGAGCCGAAGGCGAAGGACGCCCTCGGCTTCACCGGGCTCGTGCCCACCCAGCAGGAGTGGGAGGCCTGGAACGACCCCACCACGCCAGGTCGTCAGGAAATCCTGTGCGTGCTGTGGAAGGCGGACCGCTCTCCACTGGCGGGGTCGCTCGTCGGCTGACCGCGAATCGTGTCGATCACCAGCGCGGAACGCTCCGGCGCGGTGTCGGAGACCGAGTAGGCGCCTTCCAGCGCCTGCAACGCGCCGTCGACCGCGTCCGGGGTGTCGGTGCGGAGCTCCAGCAACGGCTGCCCGGCCTCCACCACGTCACCCGGCTTGGCGAGGCACAGCACACCGGCACCGGCCTGCACCGGATCCTCCTTGCGGGCCCGGCCCGCGCCGAGCCGCCACGCCGCGACGCCCACGCCGTAGGCGTCCAAAGTGGACAGCACACCGGAGGCGGGCGCCTCCACCACGTGCCGGTGCGCGGCAACGGGAAGCGGAGCTTCCGGATCGCCGCCCTGGGCCCGGATCATCCGCGCCCACACCTCGTACGCCTCACCGGAGGCCAGCACGGCGGCGGGGTCGGCCGAGATCCCGGCCAGTGACAGCATCTCCGACGCCAGCGCCACGGTCAGCTCGACGACGTCGGAAGGTCCACCGCCGCGCAGCACGTCGACGGACTCCGCCACCTCGACCGCGTTGCCGACGGCACGGCCCAGCGGCACCGACATGTCGGTCAGCAGGGCCGAGATCCGCACACCGTGCTCGACACCGATGGCCACCAGCGCCTCGGCGAGCGCACGTGCCGAGGCGAGATCCTTCATGAACGCGCCGGACCCGACCTTCACGTCGAGCACCAGCGACTCGGCACCCTCCGCGATCTTCTTCGACATGATCGAGGACGCGATCAGCGGGATCGCCTCGACCGTGCCGGTCACGTCGCGCAACGCGTAGAGCTTGCGGTCGGCGGGCGCAAGTCCTTCCGTGGCAGCACAAACCACGGCGCCGACGTCGGACAGCTGCACCATGATCTCCGAAGTGGACAGTGCGGCCCGCCAGCCGGGGATCGACTCCAGCTTGTCCAGCGTCCCGCCGGTGTGGCCCAGCCCGCGTCCCGACAGCTGCGGCACGACGGCACCGCAGGCCGCGACCAGCGGCGCCAGCGGCAACGTGATCTTGTCGCCGACACCACCCGTCGAGTGCTTGTCCACGGTCGGCCGGTCGACGTGCAACGACAGCCGCTCGCCCGACGAGATCATCGCCTGCGTCCAGCGCGCGGTCTCCGACGGCGACATCCCGTTGAAGAAGATCGCCATGGCCAGCGCGGACATCTGCTCGTCCGCGACCGCACCGCGCGTG
>JASLAV010000038.1 GCA_030146905.1 Lentzea sp.
CCACCGGTGGCCGTGAGAGCAGCGGACGACCGCACGCCGATGAACGACCACCGCGACCACGAGCGCCCGTTCTCCGCCGACTCGAAGAGGAACGTGCCGGGCTGATCAGCCCCGAGCTTGCGGTACAGGCCCACCGGCGTCTCCGCGTCGGCGAGCAGCTTGCGCACCACCGGGATGACCCGGCGGCTGACCGCCAGCTCGCGGAACTCCTCACGCGTGGGGCTCACGGCCCCCAGACCAGCGGCGGCCACAGCCCCGATGACGCTCACCATGACCGCATTGTTGCATAAATTCAACATTTGTTGAAATATGACCCGTGTGGAGCAAGTGAACCAGAAACGCCGAGGCCGCCGCGCCGCGGGCGAGGACACGAGGTCCGCGCTGATCGCCGCGGCACGCGAGGTGTTCGTCGAGAAGGGCTACGACGGCGCGACGGTCCGCGCGATCGCGGCCAAGGCGGGCGTGGACGCGGCCATGGTCAACCACTGGTTCGGCGGCAAGGAGAACCTGTTCGCCCAGGCCGTGCTGCAACTCCCCTTCGACCCGGCGGAGCTCCTCAAACGCCTGCTCGACGGCCCCGTCGACCAGGCGGGCGAACGCATCGTCCGCACCTTCGTCACCGTGTGGGACGCGACCGGCGGCGGCACCTTCTCCGCCCTGATCCGCAGCGTCACCAGCCAGCCGGAGGTCGCGGGAGCGCTGAAGCAGTTCCTCGTCAACGCGCTCTTCAAGAACGTCCTCGCCGAGATCGGCTCCGAACAGCGCGAGCTGCGGGCCACGCTGTGCGCGACGCAGATGGTCGGGCTCGGCATCGTCCGGTACGTGGTCCGCTTCGAACCGCTGGCGTCGGTCGACGTCGACACCGTGGTCAGGGCGATCGCCCCGAACCTGCAGCGCTACCTCACCGGCGACCTGGACTAGCTCCTCACGCGTCGGCGAGCAGCACCGTCGCGTCGAAGCACGTGCGGTCACCGGTGTGGCAGGCGGCGCCGACCTGGTCGACGGTCAGCAGCACCGTGTCGCCGTCGCAGTCCAGCCGCACCTCGTGCACGTACTGGGTGTGACCGGAGGTCTCGCCCTTCACCCACAGCTGCTGACGGCTGCGCGAGTAGTAGGTCGCGCGGCGGGTGGTGAGCGTGCGGTGCAGCGCCT
Source organism: Lentzea sp. (assembly GCA_030146905.1). The sequence continues at coordinate 1,153 of JASLAV010000038.1, forward strand.
CGTCGTCCATCCACGCCACCATGAGCACCTCGCCGGTGCCGCGCTGCTGCGCGACCGCGCAGACCAGGCCGTCCGGGGTGCGCTTGAGCCGCTGGGACACGGCGGGATCGAGCGGGCTGCTCAACGGGGTCCTCCCAGGTGTTCACGAGCGGGCCCGGTGTTGAGCAGGACCACTCCGTAGATGTGCACGGCGGACAGCACGCCGGACGCGACACGGGCCCACACCGGCCCCTCTGCCAGCACGATCACGAGGTGCAGCAGGGCGACCAGGATGAACACGATCATCGCCGGGTAGTGCATGAAGCGCAGGCGCAGCAGCAACGCCGCCGCGACCGGCAGCTCGACGACCGCGAGGAACGACGGCAGCTTCAGCACGTCCGCGTCACCCGTCGAGCGCCACAGGACCAGCCCGACCACGAAGAACACCAGCGCCCCGCCGAACGCGACCGCCGAGGCCACCCGCACCTCGACGGGCTTCACCGCACCACGACGCCCGCCTGGCGCAAGCCGTCCTTGACCTCGCCGATGCGCAGCTGCCCGAAGTGGAAGACGCTCGCGGCCAGCACGGCGTCCGCGCCCGCGGCGACCGCGGGCGGGAAGTGGTCGATCGCGCCGGCGCCACCGCTCGCGATGAGCGGGACGTCGACCTCGCGCCGGACCAGCTCGATCAGCTCGATGTCGAAGCCCGCCTTGGTGCCGTCGGCGTCCATCGAGTTCAGCAGGATCTCGCCGACGCCCAGCTCCTGGCCCCGCGCGGACCACTCGACGGCGTCGATGCCCGTACCGTTGCGGCCTCCGTGCGTGGTGACCTCGAACCCGGTGCCGCCCGGCACGCGCCGCGCGTCGACCGACAGCACGATGCACTGCGCGCCGTACCGCTCGGAGCACTCCTTGAGCAGCTCGGGACGTGCGATCGCGGCGGTGTTGAGGCTGACCTTGTCCGCGCCGGCGCGGAGCAGCTTGTCGACGTCCTCGGGGCTGCGCACGCCGCCGCCGACCGTGAGGGGGATGAACACCTGCTCGGCGGTGCGGCGCACCACGTCGTACGTCGTCTCGCGGTCGCCACTGCTGGCCGTCACGTCGAGGAACGTCAGCTCGTCGGCACCTTCGGCGTCGTAGGCCCTGGCCAGCTCGACCGGATCGCCGGCGTCGACGAGGTTGGTGAAGTTCACGCCCTTCACCACCCGGCCCCGGTCGACGTCGAGACAGGGAATGACACGGACCGCGACTGACATGCGGGAAAGCCTACAAGGGGCCTTCGCGGACTACGCTGCGGCGCCATGATCACCGAACTGGGCCGTGGCGAGTACCTGTTGCTGACGACGTTCCGCAAGGACGGCACCCCCGTGCCCACGCCGGTCTGGGTCGCGCCGGGCCCCGTAGACGGCGTGATCTACGCCTGGAGCGCCAAGGAGACCGGCAAGGTCAAGCGGATCCGGCGCAGCGGTGACGTGGAGATCGGGCCGTGCGACTTCCGCGGCAACCCCAAGGGCCCGTCGATCAAGGCTCGGGCGCGGCTGCTCGACGACTCCGCCAGCGACGACGTCCGTGCGCGCATCGTCAAGAAGTACAAGTTCGTGGGGTGGCTGACGATGACCGGCAGCAAGCTGCGCCGTGGGCGCACCGGGACGATCGGCATCGAGATCACGGCGGCGGACTGACCTGTCGACGTTGATCCAGGCGATCAACATCGACATCTGCAGTCGACATTGACTCAACGTTGACGCGGGTCGATCAACATGGACGATGCCGCGTCAACATCGACTCGACGACCGCAACGGATCCGTTGACAACGTTGTCTTTTGTCCATGTCGAGTGCACGCATCCATGTCGAGTGCATGGACCGAGATTGATCACCGCTCGTCAACGTTGCGTCAACATGGATTGAACGCGTCAACATTGAGCCGGATGTTGAGCGTCAACCCAAGGTTGACCGTGCACATAACGTCAACCTAAAGTTGACGCATGATCCAGTTGACCGATCTCATCGTCACCGTCGCCCAGGAGGCCGACGACTCCCTCGTGCGCCTGGCGAAGGCGGTCGAGCTGAGCGGTCAGCTGAACGAGCTCGGCGACCACCTCATCGGCCACTTCATCGACGAGGCGAGGCGCGGCGGAGCGAGCTGGGCGGAGATCGGCGAGAGCCTCGGCGTCACCAAGCAGGCGGCGCAGAAGCGGTTCGTGCCCAAGGAGTCACCCGAGCTCAGCAAGCCGTCGATGGAGCGCTACACCCAGCGGTCGCGCAGGGTCATCGCGCTGGCACGCCACCACGCGCGGTTCAGCGAGCGCATCGGCACCGAGCACCTGCTGCTCGGGCTGCTCGACGAGTCGGGTGGGCTGGCCGCCAAGACCATCGCGAAGCTGGAGTCGGGCGAGGGCAGCACCCGCATCGCCGTGCTGAACCGCCTCGACAACGAGGCCAAGCAACGGCCGGAGAAGCAGCCGTACACGACGCACTGCAAGAAGGCCCTGGAGCTGACCGTTCGCGAGGCGCTGCGGATGGGTCACATGTTCATCGGCACCGAGCACATCCTGCTCGGCGTGCTGCTCGAGGAAGAGGGGACCGCGGCCGACGTGCTGCACAACACCGGTGTCACGCACGCGGCCGCGGCCGCTCACATCGAGAAAGTGGTCAACGGACCGCAGCGAGTGCTTCCGGGAGCGTGAAGGCGCCCGCGTACAGGGCCTTGCCGATGATCGAGC
>JASLAV010000122.1 GCA_030146905.1 Lentzea sp.
CATCAGCAAACAGGCGCGAGAGGCGTGGTCTCGTCGGGCCCAGGCCGCCGCCGCCACCGATCCAGCTTCGCGTGCTCGGTCAGCGAGATCAGCGTCTCCCGAACGGAATTCCGCACACGAGGATCGCAGTTCACGACCGGAACCTCAGGCGCGATGCCCATTCCGCGAATGATCGCCTTGACGTCCGACCGGACAGAGGCGTGCACGTTGTTCAACGCCAGCACGTACGGGATCTCGTGGTCCTCGAAGTACCGCATGGCGTCCACGGAGTCCGCGGGCCGCATCACGTCGAACAGCACCACGGCACCGACGGCGCCGCGCACCACGTCGCTCCAGCCGGCCCGCGCGTCCTGCCACTGCGGGGCCACGAACAGGTGCAGGGCGAGTCCCGGCTCGAGCCACACGCGTCCGAACTGGATGCGCACCAGCTCTGTCACCAGGCCCGAGCGCTCCGGCGCGAGCGCTGTCATGGTCAGCAGATCGTTCTCGACGATCGTCCTGATGAAAGTGCTCTTGCCCACGCCGAAGCCACCGGCGACGACAATCTTGGCCGAGGTCAGCTCCCGACCGGGAGGCCCAGGGGGCCCGAAGGCGGGAAATCTAGAGCCGACGTAGTCCACTCAGCACTCTCTCCATCAACCCGAGGTCCGGCGTGTCACCGCCTGCGGAAGCGGTCTGGTGCACGTCCACCAGACCTCGTTCCGCCATGTCACCGAGCAACACTTTCACAACTCCCAGTGGAAGTCGCATCAGTGCCGCCACCTCCGCGACGGATCGCGGTGAATGGCACAGCTCGACAACGCGTTGGTGCTCAGACTGCAAGATACCCGTAGATCGCCGCCCCAGATCATTGGCGGAGACGAGTGTCTCGATCTCGAGATCGATGTTCGACCGTGTGCGCCCGCCTGTCCAGGCGTATGCACGAACGATCGAGGCGTCGGAAGCGTCCGCAACCGGGATCTCGAAAGCGGGTGTTTCCGCCTGCGGTGCCACGGGAGTTGTTTCGCGCTCCGGCACCGGCAAGGGGGACGCCGGTGGTCGCTTGCGGCCCGAGTCCAGGGAAAACCCGTTCATCAGGTCGGCGAACGTCTGCTCGGCCGGCGTTTTCGCCCGCCTGCGTCGTCTGCTCGGATCAGCGGCCGAACTCATGATCACCTCACACTGTGCAGCTGCGCTCGCAGTTCGGGAGTGAGGATCTGGCCCACCTGGTCGACGACCACCGTCATCTCGTAGGCCACCTGGCCGACATCGCTGTCGGGCGCGGCGAGAACCGCCAGACAAGACCCGTCTCGAATGGACATGAGGAGCATGATCCCGTAGTCCATCTCGATCACGGTGCGCAACACTCCGCCGCCCTCGAAACAACGCGACGCGCTCATCGTGAGCGCCGTGACGCCTGACGCGATGGCGGCCAGCTGCTCCGCCCTGTCCGGCGGCAGAGCCGACGACTTGGTGAGCAACAGGCCGTCCACCGAGATCACGATCGCGTGGGCGACCCCGGCCACGCGATCGGTGAAGTTGGTGATGAGCCAGCCGAACTGGTCCACTTTGCTCGACTGCGGCGTGCTCATGCGTTCTCCCCGTTGCGCTGGCCGTTCCCCTGGCCGTGACCACTTCCGCCGCCGCCCAGCGGGGCCTGGCGCAGGCCCGTCTGGTAGCTGGCGAGAAAACCTCGTGCTCGTTCCGGATCGCGCCTCGGGCCCGCCGCGGGGCGTGTGCCGCTCTCGGGACGTTCTGCGAGATCGGGGAGCAGGTTCTTGCGCGGCGCCCGTTTCGGCAACCCGGCATCGGTCTCGCCTGCGTCCGTCACGGGGTCTCCCGCCTGCTCCCACACCGTTCCGCCGGGCTTCTTCCCGAACCAGGAGGCCACTGCGGACGGTGACGATCCGGGGCCTGGTCCCGGTCTGGCCCCGTTCGTCGAAAGATCACTGTTGACCGTTTCGTCCTGGGCTCCGCTCCCCGCGAACCAGGACGACATCGTCTCATTTGGCGTGGCAGGCACGGACTTCTCAACGGCCGAGGCGCCCCGCGGGTTTCGCTGCGGCAGGGACTCGTCGATCGCCGCACCGCGGAAGGGCATCCACTCCACCGACTCGCGCGGGTGCTCGATGGCCGGGGCGGGCGGTGGTGCCAGGTTCGGGGTCTTCACGACCACGTGCGGCTGCTTGGTGAGAGCCGGTTTCGGCTGGGGCAGCGCGGCGTGCCGCGGCTGGGACGGGGCGGGCGCCTGCTCGTGCGAGCGGGCGAGCTCGGACGGCACGAGCACCAGCGCCCGCAGGCCTTCCCTGCCCTCCCCCGCTCCGCGCAACCGCACGGAGATGCCGTGGCGGGAGGCGAGACGGCCGACGACGAACAGACCCATCTGCCGCGACACCGGCACGTCGTCCTCGGTGTTGGCGGAGAGCCGTTCGTTGGCCTCCGCGAGCTCCGCGGGACCCATGCCGATGCCCTCGTCGGCGACCTCGACGAGCACGGCACCCTGCGGGTCGAGCCGCGAGCCGATCACGACCTGGGTGGTGGGCGCGGAGAACGCGGTGGCGTTGTCGAGCAGCTCCGCGACGAGGCGCACGAGGTCGCTGGCCGCGTAACCGACGATCTCGACCGACGGCGTCGACTTCACCACGACGCGCTGGTAGTGCTCGATCTCCGACGCGGCCGCGCGCAAGACGTCGGCCAGCGGGACGGGCTGGTGGAACCGGCGGGCGACGTCGGTGCCGGACAGCACCATCAGGTTCTCGTTGTTGCGGCGCATGCGCGTCGCGAGGTGGTCGAGCTTGAACAGGTTGGCGAGCTGCTCGGGGTTCTCCTCGCGGCGCTCCAGCTCCTCCATGAGCTTGAGCTGGCGCTCGACGAGACCCTGCGAGCGGCGCGACAGGTTGACGAAGATGTTCCTCATCCCCGACCGCAGCGAGGACTGCTCGACGGCGGAACGGATGGCCTGCTCGTGCACCGCGTCGAACGCGCGCGCCAGCTGGCCGAACTCCTCGCTGGTGTGCACGGGCACCGGCTCGATCTCGGTGTCGGGCTTGCGGTCCGCGCGGATCGCGGCGACGACCTCCGGGAGGTGGTGGTGCGCCACGTCGAGGGCGGAGCGCCGCAGCTCGGTGAGCGAGCGCAGCAGGTAGCGGCCGATGACGAAGCCGAGCGTGCCGGCGATGAGCAGCATCGCGAGCAGGATGACCGCGGCGGCACCGGCCTTGTTGGACGTGTCGTCCTGCAGGGCGGCCGCGGAGTTCGCGAGCTCGTCCTGCAGTTCGCGGACGACCTGTTCCATCAGCCGGGCGGTGGCGCCGGACGACCTGTTCCAGTCGTCGACGGCGATGCCGAACGACGCGGGCGGCTTCGGCTGGCCCGGCCGCGTGGCGGGCGGCGGCGTGCCGTCGGGCTGGGTGAGCGCGCGTTCGACGAGGGCGGAGCGGTTCGCGACGGCGGCACCGGTCACGGTCTGGTCATAGGCACGGCGCTGCTCGATCGTGCCGATGGCCTGGAAGTCGTTGAGGCGGTCCTGCAGGCGGATGTCGGACTGCTCCAGCGCGCGGACCTCGGGGGCGAGGAGCTTGCCCCTGCTGATGCCCGCCAGGACGATCGCGTGCTGCAGGGAGACCTGCTCCTGCGCGATGACCATGTTGTGCAGCGCCATCGCGGTGCCGGAAATGCCCTCGTCGCCGAACTGGCTGATGAGCGCCTGTTCGAAGTCCAGCAACGACTTCACGATCACGGTGTAGCCAGCGGTGCCGCCGGACGGGTCGCCGCCGTCGCCGCCCTGCGAGACCTTCTCGCGCAGGTTCTTCAGCGTCTCGAGCTGACCGCCGAGCTCGCTGAACCGGTTGCGCGCGACGTCGCTCAGGCCGCTGGAGCGCTCGACGCGGCGGCGCATGGTCGTGGCCGCGTTGTCGGTGGACCTGATCTGGTTCTGGTAGGCGCCGACTCCCGACCCGCTGGTCGAGCTCTGGGCGGCGAGCGTGCGTTCCTGCTGGACGCTGGAGATCAGCGGCGCGATATCGGCCCGCAGACGCACCAGGCCCTGCATTTGCACGTAGTTGTTGGACCGATCGACGTAACCGGAGATCTGCAGCGCGCCCGCGCCGACGGCAACGGCCACCGGAACCACCAGCACGACACCGAGCTTGACCGGCAGGCGCCAGTTGCGCCAGTCGCTGATCTTTCTCCACTCGACATTCACGAAATGGTCCCCAAGGCGCGCTCGAAGTGCCCCACTTTCGGCTACCTCCTGGCCTGGTGAATCCCCATGAGTCGAGACACCCCCGCAGCGCGATATCGAGATCCGCCGTCTCGGGTGTGAGCGGATAGTAGGCCAGAGAGCGTGACGCGACAACGACCTGTGCAGTGCACGACCGATCACTGACCGTGACGACGGACCTTTTGGGTGGTCCTCCGGGTTCAGGGGATTGACTAGCCGCCACGCGTGGTTACGCTTGCGCCCTCCACCCCCGGTTTAGCCGCGGCCTTCGCGCAGGCGCTCGCCGGGCACTCCCCGTAACGAATGCGAGCGGTTGATGACGAAGGCGCTGCCCTCCGTGTCACGCCCGGCGACGCCCGGATTCGCCACCTTCGAACAGCCCGATCACTCATTGCTCATAGACGGTGACGGTGAGCCTGATTTCGGTGCCATCCAAACGAGTGAGGAATTCCTCGCGCTGAAGCGGCGGGTGGCTCGTTTCATTCTTCCCGCGACTCTGCTGTTCCTCGCTTGGTACGTGACTTTCGTATTGCTTTCGGCTTACGCCACCGACTTCATGAGCACTCCGCTGTTCGGAACGGTGAACGTCGGCCTGACGATGGGATTCCTCCAGTTCGTCACCACGATCGTCATCACAATGGCCTACGCGCGCTACTCCAAGAGGAGGCTCGACCCCCAGGTCGACAAGGTGCGCGCTCTGGTGGAATCCGATGAGGAGCTCGCGTGACCGGGGCGAACACCGCGATCAACCTGTCCGTCTTCGGCGTCTTCGTCCTGTTGACGCTGTACGTCGTGTACCGCGTGTCGACGCGGAACGTGAGCGCGTCGGACTACTACGCGGCGGGCAGCAGCTTCACCGGCACCCAGAACGGCATCGCGCTCTCGGGTGACTTCCTGTCCGCGGCGTCGTTCCTGGGCATCTCGGGCGCCATCGCCGTGAACGGCTACGACGGCTTCCTCTACTCGATCGGCTGGGTCGTGGCCTGGCTGATCGGCCTGATGCTGATCGCGGAACGGCTGCGCAACACCGGCCGCTTCACGATGGGCGACGTGATGGCGTTCCGCATGCGCCAGCGCCCCGTGCGCGCGGCCGCGGCGAACGCGACGCTCGTGATCTCGCTGTTCTACATGATCGCGCAGATGGCGGGCGCCGGCGGACTGATGGCGCTGCTGCTCGACGTCCACAGCAAGGTGGGCCAGGCGATCATCATCGCGGTCGTCGGCATCGTCATGGTGCTGTACGTGCTGGTCGGCGGGATGAAGGGCACCACGTGGGTGCAGATCATCAAGGCCGTCCTGCTGCTGCTCTCCGTCTCGCTGCTGACGATCTTCCTGATCGGCAAGTTCGGGTTCGACCTCTCGTCGATGCTCGACCGCGCGACGCAGAGGTCGCCGCTGGGCGAGGCCGTCCTGGCGCCGGGCGTGAAGTACGGCGCCACGGGCCTGGCGAAGATCGACTTCCTGTCGCTCGGCCTGGCACTGGTGCTGGGCACCGCAGCGCTCCCCCACGTCCTGATGCGCTTCTACACGGTGCCGAACGCCCGCGAGGCCCGGAAGTCGGTCGTGTGGGCGACGTGGATGATGGTGATCTTCTACTCCTGCACGCTGGTCATCGGCTTCGGCGCGATGGCCCTCGTCGGCAGCGAGAAGATCACCGGCGCACCCGGCGGTGAGAACTCCGCGGCGCCGCTGCTCGCGTTCCAGGTGGGCGGCACGGTGCTGCTGGGCGTCGTGTGCGCGGTCGCGTTCGCCACGATCCTCGCCGTGGTCGCCGGCCTGACGCTCACCGCGTCGGCCTCGTTCGCGCACGACGTCTACGCGAACGTCATCAAGCACGGCGAGGCGGACCCGCGAGACGAGGTCCGCGTCGCGCGCATCACCGCGGTCTGCGTCGGCGTGCTCGCCATCGTCGGCGGCATCGCGGCGAACGGCCAGAACGTCGCGTTCCTGGTCGCCCTCGCGTTCGCACTCGCGGCGTCCGCGAACCTGCCGACGCTGCTGTACTCCATGTTCTGGAAGCGGTTCAACACGCGCGGCACGTTGTGGAGCATCTACGGCGGCCTCACGTCGTGCGTGCTGCTGATCGTGTTCTCCCCCGCCTTCTCCGGTTCGAGGTCGTCCGTCTTCCCGGACGTCGACTTCGCCCTCTTCCCGCTCTCGAACCCCGGCATCGTGTCGATCCCGCTGTCGTTCCTGGCTGGGTTCCTGGGCACGGTCCTGGGCGGGGAGCCGGCGGACCCGGAGAAGCAGGCGGAGATGGAGGTGCGCGGGCTGACCGGGATCGGGTCAGGCCTGCGCTGAACGGGGGCCGTTCGGCCTATCCCCTCGTGGATCTCCCCAGTCGATACTGGAATGTCTGTGAGGGGAGGTGCGGTCATGGCACCCAACGACGGGTCCCGCCACTCACTTCCAGGACATGGACACGACAAGGCAGGCGGCCACAGCTGGGCGATCTTCTGCTCCCGTTGCCATGAGGTGGTGCGCACCGAACAGCGCCCCTTGCAGGGCAGACAGCGGCACGACGTGTGCGGCACCGACTTGGACAGCGCCCAGATCACAGCATGTCCTGACTGCGACACCGCGATGGTGGTCCTGTCTTTCGCCTCCACAGCTCCGCCGCGGTGCGGCGGTCGCGGACGCCATCGGCTCCAACGAGCATTCCTCTGGAATCCGGCGAGGCAGAGCTATGACTGGGTACAAGGCTGATGTGGCTCGGGTCGTTGCTGACTTCGAGCGCGGCGTCGCTCGGCCGGCTGGTGGTCGTCGGCTTGATCCCGAACGCGGTACCTGCGGTGTTCGTCGTGCTGCTGGTGGAGGCGCACAGCTTCTCCGGCCGGAGCACGTGGTCGGACTTGCCGAAGGACCTGCGTCCGGACGCGCCCGCCATCGTGTTGTTCGTGCTCGCGATCGCCTTGGCCACCGTGGTCGTCCAGCCCTTCCAGCTTCGGCTGTTGAGAGTGCTGGAAGGCTATTGGGACTCGTGGACGATCACGGCCAAGCTCGCACCGTTCTTCGTCGAGCTCCAACGCCGCAGACGCGAAAAACTGCGGCGGATCGTCAGCGCACCGCCACCTGAGCCGGAGTCCGACCTGCTCGACGCACTGGTGCGGCACCAGCGGGCTCTCGCCAGGTCCGACTCCCGTTCACGCCGCGCTTCGCTGCGTCTGGCGCGATACCCCGGCCAGGAGCCCATCGATCCCGGCGGGGACTTCACCTCGAAGAACCTGCGGGACATCCCGTTGTTGCCGACTGGGCTGGGCAACGCGCTCCGGGCGGGTGAGACCTCCGGAGGTGAGAGATACGGCCTCAAGACTCTCGGCTCATGGCCCCGGCTGTACCCGTTCTTCCCCGAATCCTTCGCCAAAGGACAGGCATCGGTGCGAGACGCGCTTGACGCGGCAGCCAACCTGTGCGTCAACTTCTTCATCACCGCTGTTCTCGGCGTCATCGCGTTGCACGACGAGCCCGCCGCCTACTGGATCATCGCGGTGAGCGCGGCCCTGTCCTGCTTGTCGTACGTCGGCGCCATCGCGGCTGCAAGCGAGTACAACATGTTCATCCAGACCGCGTACGACCTCTATCGCTTCGAGCTGCTCAAAAGCGCCCGGTATCCGTTGCCCAAGGACCCGTACGACGAGCTGAAGACGTTCACCGCACTGTCGAAGCTCTACTCCGCCGACCTCCACTCGGAAGGAGGAGCGCACGCACTCACGGCACGGATCATGCACAGCGTTCCCTACGACACCGGCGAGGAGGAGAAGGACACGAAGATCATCGCCGCGATATGGAGACGACTCCGCAGAAACCCATGAGGTGCAACGTGAGCGTCGGCCTACCGGCCTGTTCTCCCGGGTCGGCCGGACCTCGATCGATGATCTTGCTGAGCAGCAAGCCCTGACTGGCGAGCTCAACGTGCCAGCTTTGCGGGACAACGACCTGGACCCAGCCGAACACGGCGGTGACGTCCGTGTCGACGTTCATCGGCGCGTCTTGAGCAGCTAGCAGGTCGACCGTGATCTCACCGACGACCGCACGCGGTCGCAGCACGTCAGGGCATCGTCCTTGGACCGATACGCGGCCTGTGCTGAGCACCCGCGTCCACGACTTGCGCACGCGTGCAGCGACTGACCACAGCAACGTCGTACCCACGACGATGATCAGCACCGGAAGTACCCAGTCGAGGACCATCGACGATGCCACCTCCGACCGCAGTGCCAATGCGGTCAAGGCAACCACGGCAACGAGACCAGGTGCCAGCATCGACTCGACGCGGAACAGCGAGCGGATCAAGTTGAGGCAAGCGAGGCCCAGCAGGATCCACGGCCAGTGCCGGCCGACGAAGGTCCAGGCCAGAAGCAGCCGATGTGCCGCGTCGCCCACCAGAAAGGCTCCCGCAGCGATCAGCGGGAGGCCGAACCAGATGCGTGCGCGGAGTTCCCGCGCCGCCTCGACGGAGATCTTCGCGCTCACCGCACGAGGGTATGCCCGGCTCGCTCCGCTCACTGACACATACTCACGACTGCGCTAGGAGTCGCGCCACCGCTTCGTTGAACGCCTCGGGGCGTTCCAGGTTCGGCATGTGCGCGGCGCCGTCCACCACGACCAGCGTCGAGCCCGGAACGCGGTCCCGCAGGTACTCCGCGTCGGAGACCGGGGTGTACTCGTCGTCGCTGCCGACCACGATCATGGTCGGCACGGTGATCGTGGTGAGCGTCGCGGAGTAGTCCGGGCGTTCGGCGCGGCCTCGCAACGCCGCCGCCGCGCCCTCGGGCGGGGCGTTGTGCATCATCCTGGCCACGTACTCGCCGGCGGCGGCGTTGTGCGGCGCGACCATCTTCCACTGGACCTCGGTCGCGTACCCGGACATGCCCTCGCGCAGCAGGCGGTCGGCCATGGCGTTGCGGTTCCTGCGGCCTTCCTCGGTCTCGGCCTGCGCGAAGGTGTCGGCGAGGACCAGGCCGCGCAGGCGTCCGGGGAACTGGCGCACGCACTCCATGACGATCTGCCCGCCCATCGAGAGGCCGCCGAGCACGAACCTCTCGACGCCGAGGTGGTCGAGCAGCCCCGCGACGTCGGACGCGAAGACGTCGAGCGGCGTGGTGCCGGGCACGACGGTGCTCTCGCCGTAGCCGCGCAGGTCCGCCGCGATCACGCGCCATCCCGCCGTGCTGAAGTGCTCGACCTGCGGCCGCCACATCGTGCGGTCGAACGGGTGCCCGTGGACGAGCACCAGCACGTCGTCGCCGGCTCCCTCGTCGTCGTAGCCGATGGCGATGCCGTTGACGTTCGCGGTGGTCATGATCCGACCGTAGCGCGCTGCGCGCGAGCGGCTGCCCGGATCGCCGCGCTCAACCGCGACGCGGCCTGCGGACCGGTGTGCTTGAACCCCAGCGTCGGCTCGGTCAGCTCCAGCTCCAGCAGCAACGGCTCCCCGCCCGGCCCCTCGACGACGTCGACACGGGCGTAGAGGAAGTCCGTGCGGCGCAGGGAAAGCAGGTCGGCGGCCACGTCGAGCACCTGGTTCGCGAGCTCCACCTGACGACCGCTCGGCTCGATGCCGCGCAGCTCCTCCTCCAGGTACAGCCCGGACCCCGACTCGGCCACGTCCGGTGCCAGCATCGGTCCCTTGTGGAACGAGTGGGAGTACTCGCCGGCGAAGAACACCAGCGCTGTCTCACCGTGGGCGTCCACACTGGACTGGTACGGCTGCACCAGTGCCTTGGCGCCGAGGGACTTGAGGTGTGCGGCGGCCTCGGCGTGGTCGGTGAACCGGCCCGCACCGCGCGAGCCCGCCCCGATCGCCGGCTTCACCACGAACTCGCCCTCCGGCCACACCGGTTCGGAGCCGGGCTCCACGACCGCGGTGGGCACGACGGCCACGCCACGTCCGGCGAGCTCGACGAGGTAGGACTTGTCGGTGTTCCAGCGGACCACGGACACCGGGTTCGCCAGTGCGGGCACGCGGTCGCACCACGCCAGGAACTCGGCGAGGCGGTCGGTGTAGTCCCAGGTGGCGCGCAGCACCACGAGGTCGGCGTGCACGTCCTCGCCCCAGGGCTGCCACGACACGTCCACACCGTCGCGCCGCAGCGCGTCGATGAGCGCGTCCTCGTCGCCGTCGCCCTCGGGCAGGGCGGTGCAGGAGGCGAGCACGACCCTCATGACTGCATCCTGGCCATCTTGCGGCGGTGCGCGGGGTCGATCTTGGCAGCGGCGGTGGTCTCGCGGTCCCACTCGGCCTGCTCGACGCCGTCGGCGGCTTCGACGGCCTTGGTGGCGGACTCGACGTCCTTCGTGATCACGTCGCCCATGGCGCCGTCCGCGCCGACCAGGACGATGCGCGCGCCTGCCCGGCCGACGGGCTCCACGACGGCCCTGACCGCGGTGCCCGGCTTGCCGTGGGCCTTCACGAACTCGGCGATGCGCTTCTGCGCGGTTTGATCAGACATCCCCACACTGTAAAACAGCGGGTAGCTTCAGCCGGGTGACCACCGACACCCTCACGTCGTTCCTCTCGTGGTACTTCGACCACCACCCCGCCCACGCCGCGCAGCTCGGCTCGCTCGAGCACTACTCGACGTTCGGGGACTTCTCCTCTGCGGCGTTCGAGCAGCGGAGCAGGGAGACCGGCTCGTGGATCACGCGGCTGGAACCGCTGCCGAGGTCGGTGGACCGCGATCTCGCGCTGTCGGTGCTGCGCGGCTCGCTCGCGATGGAGTCGTGGCCGGGCTGGCGGCGCGACCCGCACGAGTACTCGGCGGTGGTCCTCTTCGGCCTGCTCGGGCCGTTCCTGCACGGGCTGCTCCCCGAGGCGGAGCTCGTCGACTCCGCCGTCGCGAAGCTGCGCGAGGTGCCGTCGGTCTTCGCCGCCGCCGAGGCGAACCTCGACCCGTCGCTCGCGTCGCCGCTCGTGGTGCGGCGCGCGCTCGACCAGGTGCGGACGGGCCGGTCGTTCCTGCTGGACTCGCTGCCGCTGGAGGTCTCCTCCCCGGAGCTGCGCGCGCGGCTGGTGGAGGCGGCCGTGCCCGCGGCGGAGGCGTTCGACAGGTACGCGGTGTTCCTGGAGGACCTGGCCGTGCGGGCGACCGGCGACTGGCGCATGGGCGAGAAGCTCTACTCGACGGTGTTGCAGGACAAGGAACTGCTCGGCTACGGCGCACCGGAGCTGCACCAGCGCGGCCAGGACGCCTACGCGTCGCTGGAGGCCGAGCTGGTCGAGCTGGCCGGCACGCCGGACTGGCGTTCGATCATGAGCACCCTGCAGGACGACCACCCGCCGACGCTGGAGGCGATGCGCTCCGAGTACGAGGCGGAGACCGCACGGGCCCGCGCGGCCCTGGTCGAGCACTCCCTGGTGACGCTGCCGGAGGGCGAGGAGTGCCGCGTGGTGCCGTCGCCGCCGTTCCACCGCGCGGTCATGGCGGTCGCGAGCTACGCCGGACCGCCGCCGCTGACGCCGAAGCGGACCGGCTACTTCTTCGTGCCGTTCACCCCTCCCACCGCCACGGATGAGCAGATCACGCACCGGCTGCGCACCAACGCGCGGTCGCAGCTGCCCACGATCTCGGTGCACGAGGCCTACCCCGGCCACCACTGGCACTCCGCCTGGGTGGCGGCGCAGGGACCGGCGCACCCGCTGCGCAAGGTGTTCCGCACGTCGTACTTCTCCGAGGGATGGGCGCTGTACTCGGAGAAGCTGCTGCGCACGGTCGGCTACTACACGACGCAGGCCGCGCTGATGGGTCACGTCGAGGCGCGCCTGTTCCGCGCCGCGCGCATGATCGTCGACACCGCGCTGCACTGCGGCGACATGACTCCGCCGGAGGCCGAGTCGTTCATGCTGGCGCGCACGGCGCTGACGCCGGGCACCGCGGCGGGCGAGGTGAAGCGGTACTGCGCGTGGCCGACCCAGGCGCCGTCGTACCTGACCGGCGCGCTGGAGATCGACCTCATCCGCGACGAGTACCTGGCAGCGGGCCTGGGGTCGCTGCGCGACTTCCACGACAGGATCGCGGGGTCCGGCTCGCTGCCGCTCGGGCTCGCCCGCCGCGTGGCTCTGGGCGAGGACTGAGACCTACGCGGCCTGGTAGGCCCGGCCGGCCGACGTCAGGCTCGTCCCCGTCGACAGACCGGTCGGGCTGGTCTTCGTGGACAGGGTGAACCACGAGTACCGCTCCACGAAGGACAGTCCGTCGAGCATCCTCGTCGAGGCGGTGATGAACGCGTTCTGCTGTTGTTCACTCGGGTAGACCGCCCGGCCGGAACGCCAGTCGATCAGCGCGTACTCGGTGAGCCAGATCGGCTTCTTGTAACGGTTGTAGACGTTGCGCAGGTACGACTCCAGGTGCCCCGTTGCCGCGCTGGAGAAGTCCTGGCCGTACCAGTGGATCGGGATGAAGTCGACGCGCAGGTTGCGCGCCTGCGCGCCCGCCATGAACCGGTCGAGCCAGCCGCCGGGGACGTCACCGCCGTACGCGACCCCCGGTGCGCCGAGCCGGAGTCCGGTGCTCTGCAGGCGCGGCCACAGCTCCAGCGCGCGTTCGACCGACATGTTCGCCTGGCCTGCCATGTCCGGTTCGTTGAACCCGAGCAGCTGCCTGCCGTTGGCCTTGGCGTTGTTGAGCTCGGTGTCGGTGACGCTGCGCTCGCCCCAGATCATGGGGACGAACTCGGCGTTGCTCTGGATCCCCGTCCTGTCGGAGGCCCACGTGTAGTACCAGCGGGCGTCCAACGCCGACATGGCGGCGCCTGCGGGACCGGGGTCGTCGGCCGCGTTCACGCCCTTCTTGGCGGAGGCGGCGTGGGATGGAAGCGCTCCCATGAGGAGCAATGCGATCAGCAGCAGGGTTGTTTTTCGCATGGACCGGTCATACCAGGAACTCGGCACCGTTTTGCCCGTACGGGCCGCGAGGGGGAACATCGGGTCGTTCACCGGAGTTGTCCCCGGTTGAGCCGATCAAGGAGGACAGATGCCCAAGGCAGTGGTGGTGCGGGAGACCGGCGGTCCCGAGGTGCTGGAGCACGCGGACGTGGAGGCTCGCACACCGGGCGACGGCGAGCTGCTGGTCCGCACGGCCGCGGCCGGGGTGAACTACATCGACACCTACCAGCGCGGCGGGATCTACCAGCTCCCCCTGCCGGCCACGCTGGGGCTGGAGGGCGCCGGCGAGGTCGTCGTGTCGAACTCCCCCGACTTCGCCGTGGGCGACCGGGTGGCGTGGATGTCCGTCCTGGGCAGCTACGCCACCGAGGTCGTGGTGCCGGCGTCGGCCGCCGTGCGCGTGCCCGAGTCGATGGACGTGGAACTGGCCGCCGCGTCGATGCTGCAGGGCATCACCGCGCACTACCTGGTCCACTCGACGTACGAGGTGAAGGAGGGCGACCGGGTGCTCGTCCACGCGGCCGCCGGCGGCGTGGGGCTGCTGCTGACGCAGTGGGCGAAGTCCCGCGGCGCCCACGTGATCGGCACCGTGTCGACCGACGAGAAGGAGGCGCTGGCCCGCGAGGCCGGTGCCGACGAGGTCCTGCGGTACGGCGACTTCGCCTCGCAGATCGACAAGGTCGACGTCGTGTACGACGGCGTCGGCCGCGACACGTTCGACCAGTCGCTGGCCTCGCTGAAGCCGCGCGGCCTGCTCGCCCTGTTCGGCGCGTCGTCGGGGCCGGTGCCGCCAGTGGACCCGCAGCGCCTGAACGCGGCGGGGTCGGTGTTCCTCACGCGGCCGTCGACCGGCTTCTACATGCTGACCCGCGAGGAGTTCGAGTGGCGCGCCTCCGACCTGTTCGAGGCGATCTCGTCCGGGACGTTGAACGTCCGGATCGGCGGCCGCTACAAGCTGGAAGAGGCGGCGCAGGCGCACACGGACCTGCAGGCACGCCGAACGACCGGCAAGCTGCTGCTCCTGCCGTGATGTCGTGAGACGAGGAGGCCCCCGGTGTTCGTCCCGGGGGCCTCCTCGTCTCAGGCGCGAGCCGATGGTCCTACGCGGCGGGAGAGACCTTCACGCCGTCGATCACGAACACGAGGGTCTCGTTCGGCTTGATGCCCTGACCACCCTGCCCGTAGCCCTTGGCCGGCGGCACGATGAGCAGGCGGCGACCCTTCTCCTTGAGCCCGACGATGCCCTCGTTCCAGCCGTCGATGACCGGCGCCTGGCCGACGTTCTCCACGTCGAACGGCTGCCCGCGGTCGAACGAGCTGTCCAGCACCTTCTTGTCGGAGAAGGTCGTGAGCTGGTAGTTGACCGTGGCGGTCGTGCCCGTCTTCACCTCGGCGCCGGTGCCCTGCACCAGGTCCTTGACCAGGAGCTCGTCGGTGGGCTTGCAGGCGGGGATCTCGACCTTGGGCACCGCGCCGAAGTCGCCGGTGACCTTGAAGTCGTCGACCTTGCAGGGGGTCGTCGGCGCGCTGGAGCCGGTCGACGGCTGGGCGGAGCTGCCGCAACCCGCGAGGCCGGTGGCCGCTGCGAGCGCCAGGGACGCGATGAGCAGGACGTTACGCATGGTCGAGCAGCGTATTCGGAGCGGTGTCAACACGGTGTAGCAGGTCCGTCGCCGGCCGTTCCGCCCGGCGGACGCACCCTTGCGCGCGGGTGCCGGAGATCGGCCTGGCGGACGAACCGCGCGTGGCGCCGAGCGGGCTAAGACACGCGGCGTAGGTGCGTTCGGGTGGGTGGGTCACCCTCATCCGACACGGGGGAAGCAGTCGGCGACAGGGTGTCACCGGAGTGCACGGATGCGGGCCGGCCACTCGTCCCAGAAGCGGTTATTCCGGCTTGAAATGTCGCACGAATAGCAGCTTCCTTATCTTTAGACCGACGCGTACAGTAACTCCTCGCACTTGATCGGACACTGACCGCATTCGTCCGTTCGGGTAGCGGCCAATGAGGTGACCACAGGAGGTGGGAGTTGTGTCCGCGGAGGCCGGAGGCATCCGCAGCAACCTGATCCAGGAGTTGTTCTGGACTCGGACCGGGTTGCTCCTCCTCATACTCGTGGTGACGTCGGGTACGTCGCTGTCCATTTCCAGTCAAATGGATTCCGGTACGGCGAGAAACCTGCTGACCGCACTGGGTACGGGCACGCTCATTTCCGCGGTCGTGAGCTTCACGCAGACGTTGATCACCTCGAAAGCCGCGCAGAACGCTCTTCTCACGCCGGTCATCGAGGAGAGCCGCAGGGCGCTCAGGGAGCTCAGCGAGGAGTACCGGGCCCTGGACCGCGAGTTCTTCCCCAGCCACGTGTTCGAGCCGACGGCCAAGCCGGACCCGGTGTTCAACCAGCTCATGATGCAGGACCTGGAACGGACGCGGCTGTACTGCTTCCGCGGGTTCGCCGGGCGGTACGCGGCGGGAAGAGTGCTGCTCAGCCAGACGGAGTGCGAGCTCAGGGCCGTGCTGGCCGACCCGCGCGACGACAACGCGATCAGCGGCCGTGCGCGGTACCTGCTGCGCAACGAGGGCGCGGACGGCGACTACGACCAGATCCGCGAACAGCTCAAGGAGCAGATCCGCATCGGGCTCGTCGGGCTCTACGCGGCACGGGGGCGGTGCAGCCGGATCGACGTCACGATCGTCTCCGACCCACCGCTCGACCGGCTGGAACTGTTCGACGACTCGGTGTGGATGACGCTCTACAGCAACACCGCGGGAGTGCTGAGACCGTATCCGCGGACGCTCAGGTTCACCGAAAGTTCGTTCCTGTACGCGATGGAACGCGCGGAGTTCCTGCGGATCAGCAATTCCAAGGCCGGCTATCACTTCGTCATCACGCCGGGAACCACGACCGACGACTTCCTGGCGTTGTTCGAGAAGATCACCGGCGCGACTCTCACCAAAGACGGGTTCAAGGAACTCGAAGACAAGTTCCACGCATTCCGTCGTGAATTCTCCGCATCCGCTCAGTTGAGGAGCTGATCGATCTTGTTAGCCGAGTTCACCGGGTTGTCCGCGCTCGAGGAGCTCGCCGCCCGGGTGAAGCGCGCCGAATTCCCCGTCGTGGACCACTGGCCCGACGTCGGGGAGTGGTTCCGCGAGTGGGCGGCCCGGCCGGAGCTGCGCAAGGAGCTCCGTGCGCACATCGACGGGCTCACACCCCAGGAGGCGACCTGGGTGATCGCGCACTCCCGTGAGACGACGACGCACTTCGCGTGGTGCCTGAGAGACGAACCGGACGAGCCGTTCACGTTCTGGCTGCACGAGTACAAGCCGCTGGCGGACTGGCGCACGGGGTACGCGGACTCGGTCCACAACCACCGGTACCACTTCTGCACCACCATCCTGAGCGGCGCCTACCTGCACGAACGCTTCGACGCCCTGCTCGGGATCGGCGGTCGCACCATCGTCGGCACGGAGCTCACGAACCGCGCCCAGTGGACAGAGGGCACCACCGGCATGCTGCTCGCGCACGAGTTCCACCGCATCCCACGCGCCGCCGACGGGACGATGACGTTCCTGGTCAAGTCCCGCGCCGTCACGCCGTGGAGCCTGAGCTACGACCCCGACACCGGGATCAGCCACCGGCACGTGCCGGTCGAGGACCGACTGGAGGATCTGACGAACCACCTCTGAGGCCGCACGGGAGCGCCCGCAGCCCGCTTACCATCAGCCCACCCGGTGGGAGGGTTGATGATGCATACGCGCACAAGGATTCCGAAGTCTGTCATCGCGGACGTGGAGCAGCGCGTGAGGCGGCTCTGCGAGGACCTGGCCGCCAAGCTGCAGTTCCACGGCTGGCACCACGTGAGCTTCGTCCGCGACAAGTCCGTGCACTTCGCCGGCCGCAACGGCGCCGCGGAAGACGTCGTGGAGGTCGCCGCGCTCGTGCACGACCTGAACTACATGGTCCGCCGCAACTCGCTGCCGACCGACGGCGCGGCGCTGCGCAGGAAGGTCCTCTTCGTCTCCGGTGTCTCCCAAGGGGACATCGAGTGGGTCGAGCGGATCGTCCTCGAGGCCGAGATGCGCACCCGTCACCGCGACATCTCGCTGGAGGCGCAGGCGCTGTCGGACGCCGACACGCTGTTCAAGGCGCTCCCGGTCACGCCGGTCGTCCTCGCGCACAAGTACCTGCAGGAGAACGGCATCACGCTGCGCGAGCTCGCGCACAAGATCGTGGGCGAGCAGGCGGGCAAGGCCGACGACGGCTACTACTTCTACGACGAGGAGGCAGCCGTGACCTACACGAAGTGGGCGCAGGCGAACCTCTCGCTGTGGAAGTGCATCGTCGAGTCCCTCGACGACCCGTGCGTCGAGGACCTGCTGACCAAAGTGGTGTCCTGACCGCCACGACCAGGGCCTGACGGCGAGGTCACCTGAGGCGCAGGTCGGCTCCGGCGTGCAGGGTGAGGGCGAGGCCGAGGACGTTGCCCCGGCTGAGCATCTCCCAGCGCGTCTGCCGCACCGCCTCGCCCGCGGGCATCCCCCCGGCGAGCCTGGCCAGCAGCATGCCGCTCGCCCACCCCGCCATGCCCTGGTCGACGGCCACCTCAGGGCAGATCACGCCCGCGGCGCCCGCCTGGTTGACGAACGCGTCGACCAGGTGCGACGCCGGTGACGTCGTCACGACCAGCGGCCGGTGGGGCCAGCCCGCGACCTCCACGGCCTCCAGGACACCTTCGTCGTAGACGAGGTGCAACACGTCCGCGCGTTCGTCCGACAGCACGCGCGACAGCTCGGACGGGCTGACGTAGGCGGACGAGATGGTCTCCGGCGGCAGGAACGACATCAGCTCGGCGACGTGCCGCTGGGTGAGCGCCCTGTCCAGGCCGGGGTCGACGGCCAGCGCCACCGCGACCCGGCGCTGCGCCGGCGCGACCTGCCACGCGAGCGGTCCCGCCGGCTGTTCCAGCACGCTCGACAGCCCCCAGAACCCGAAGGGGCACAGGACGTTCCCGCTGTGGTCGGGTTCCGGGCAGCGCGGCGGCACCGGTCCCCCGGCACCGAACGGGCCGAAGCGCCCCACGGACGTGCACAGCCGGTACGGCCCTTCGGTGAACGGCAGGTCGTAGACGTGGGCCCACGGCACCCGCGTCGCACCGGCCACCGTGATCACCCCGCCGCGCCGGACCACCGCCCCGCCGGGGAACAGCCGCCCGTGCAGTGCGGCACCGCGCAGCGCGAACGCGGCGAGGTCCTCGCAGAACGCGGGGAAACCCTTGCCGTACCACGGGTCCAGCCCGGTCACGGGCGGCAGCTCGCAGCCGGCGTCCACGCCTGCCCAGTGCGGGCGGCGTCCTGTCGCCACCAGCGCCCGCTCGCCGAGCACGAGGACCGACGCCACCCGTGACGACAGCGGCTCGAGGTCGGCGAACGTCCGCGACAACCGCAACCGCGGCCGCACCGCGGACTCACCGCCGCCGACCGGCAGCACCACCTGCAGCACGTGCACCGGCACCACACCTCGGTAGATAAGCAGCTCACCGCTCCACGGCACCGACGCGTACGGCGTCGTCACGGTGAAGCTCACCCAGGGACTGCCGCCCTCGACCGGCA
>JASLAV010000163.1 GCA_030146905.1 Lentzea sp.
TGGCTGATCGTCGTCGACGACCGCGCCGCGGCGACCAAGAACAACGTGCTGCGCATCATCCCCCGCACGCTCGTCGTCGGGGTGGGCTCGACGCGCGGTGCGTCGGCCACGAGCGTCGGCGCCGCGTTGTCCGAACTGGACGCCCAGGGCGGTCTCGACCTGCGCGCCATCAAGGCGTTCGCGACGGCGGACGCCAAGGCGGACGAGCCCGGCATCGTGGACGCGGTGGAGGACTGGGGTTTCTGGCACAGCGACACCGCCGAGCTGCTGACGTTCACCACCGAGGAACTCGCCGAGATCGGTGTGCCCAACCCGAGCTCGGTGGTGCGCAACTCGATGGGCACCGCGAGCGTCGCGGAGGCGGCGGCGTTGCGCGGCGCGCGGCAGGTCGGCCTCGGTGCGCCGGTCGAGCTGGCTGCCGAGAAGTTCAAGCGGGACAACGTGACCGTCGCCGCGGCACGGGTGCTGCCGCGCGGGCGTCTCGCGCTGGTCGGGCTCGGGCCGGGAGGCGCTGAGGAGCGCACGCCCCGCGCGGAGGCGGAGATCAGGCGGGCCGCGTTCGTGGTCGGCAGCCCGGAGGCGATCGAGTCCGTCGGACCGATCCTGCGGTCCGGCACGGAGATCCGCCACGAGGGTGCGCACGAGCTGGCCTCCCGCGGTGCGGCGGTCGCCTTCGTCGCCTTCGGAGCAGGGCCGGCGCTGGACGCCCCGGTCGAAGCCGACGTGGTCGTCGTTCCGGGCGTCCTGGAGAACTGAGACCAGGCGGGTTTCACGGCACGTGGAATGGCCTGAGTCAAACGTCAAGCCGGAGTTGCCCGACTAATGGCGGTTACGCCGTTG
This sequence comes from Lentzea sp., assembly GCA_030146905.1. Next base: position 841 of record JASLAV010000163.1, read on the forward strand.
AATCCCCGCCCGTGACGCTGTGTGTGCTAGTGCTCGACTCCCTGCACAGTCAGCGTCATCGGGAAGGACTGGCAACATGGCGAAAACCCTGCATCGCCTGATCGTGTCCGTTGTGGTGTCCGCTCTCGCGAGCATCTTCTTCGTCGCCCCGGCCGCCAGCGCGGACGTCTCACCGATGATCGTCGGTGGCACGCGGGCCAGCACCTCGACCTACCCCTGGGTGGTCTACCTGGCGTCCACCTCCGGATCGCAGTTCTGCGGCGGAACGCTGGTGAAGGCCAACAAGGTCGTCACCGCCGCGCACTGCGTCGCCGGCCGTTCGGCGTCCAGCACCCGCGTGGTGCACGGGCGTGACGACAAGCAGAGCACCGCGGGCACGGTCGCGAGCGTGACCAGGATCTGGGTGCACCCGAGCTACACCACGGCGACGGCCGGCTACGACGTGGCCGTGCTGACGCTGGACCGCAACATCAGCTCGGCGACCCTGCCGCTCGCCACCCCGTCGGACACCGCGCTCTACGCGGCGGGCAACTCCGCGCTCATCCTCGGCTGGGGCACCACGTCCTCCGGCGGTTCCGCCTCGCGGTACCTCCTGCAGGCCAACGTGCCGCTGACGTCCGACTCGACCTGCAAGTCCGCGTACTCGCAGTACAGCAACAGCTCCATGATCTGCGCCGGCTTCCCGCAGGGCGGCGTCGACACCTGCCAGGGCGACTCCGGTGGCCCGCTGGTGTTCGGCGGCAAGCTCATCGGTGACACGTCCTGGGGCCGCGGGTGCGCCGGCGCCGGCTACCCCGGCGTGTACGGCCGCATCGCGACGTACTACTCCACCATCACGGCTCAGCTCTGAGCGGTTGACCGGCAGTTGCAGGGTGCGTGCCCGGGCGCGCACCCTGCACGCATGTCTGATCTCGAAGCTGTGCCGGAGGACTGGTCGAGCGCACTGGTCGTCGTCGCTCACCCCGACGACATGGAGTACGGCGGTGCGGGCGCCATCGCGCGCTGGACCGCTCAGGGCAAGAAGATCGCGTACCTGCTCGCGTGCCGTGGTGAGGCGGGCATCGACTCCATGGACCCCGCGGTCTGCGGGCCGTTGCGGGTGGAGGAGCAGATCGCGTCGTGCGCGGCCGTCGGCGTGACTGACGTCGAGTTCCTGGACCACCCGGACGGCCTCATCGAGTACGGCATCCCGTTGCGGCGTGACATCGCGGCCGCGATCCGCCGGCACAAGCCGGAGTTCGTGATCACCGGCAACTTCCGGGAGACGTGGCCCTCCGGCGGGCTCAACATGGCGGACCACGTCGCCGTCGGACGTGCCACCGTCGACGCCGTGCGCGACGCGGGCAACCGGTGGATCTTCCAGGACCTGGGACTGGAGAAGTGGGAGGGCGTCAGGTACCTGGCGGCCGCTTCCTCGCCGTTGTCGACGCACGCCGTGGACATCACGGACTCGTTCGGCGCTTCGGTGGAGTCGCTGCGCGCCCACAAGGCGTACCTGGAGGGGTTGAGCGGCGACATGGCCGACCCGGAACCGTTCCTGAGGTCGATGGCCGAGGCCGTGGGCGAGCGGTTCGGGGGCGTTCTCGCGACCTCGTTCGAGATGCTGCCGCTGTGACCATGTTCCCTTCGGCTGGACACGACGTGTCCCGTGTGGATGCTTCTACGCATGCCCTTTGAACAGCACTACCTGGCCGGCCTCGACCTGCGGGGCCGGCGCGTCCTCGTGGTCGGCGGAGGCACGGTCGCGCAGCGGCGCCTGCCCAGGCTGATCGCGGCCGGCGCCGTCGTCGAGCTCGTGTCGCCGTCCGTCACGCCCGCCGTGCAGGGCATGGTCGACGCGGGGGAGCTGACGTGGCACGAGCGGCGGTTCGAGCCGGGTGACGTCGAGGGCGCGTGGTACGTGGTGGCGTGCACTTCCGACATCGAGGTGAACGCGCAGATCGGTGAAGAGGCACTCTCGCAGCGTGTGTTCTGCGTGCGCGCGGACATCGCCGTCGAGGGCACGGCGGTCACGCCGGCGACGGGCACGCACGACGGGATGCTGCTCGGTGTGCTGGCGGGTGGTGAGCACCGCCGTTCCGCCTCGGTGCGCGACGGGCTCGTGGCGGCGTTGCGCGACGGGCGCATCGCCGACCAGGCCGCGCCGCCCGTCGGTGTCGCGCTGGTCGGCGGCGGTCCCGGCGACCCCGAGCTGATCACCGTGCAGGGCAAGCGCTTGCTGGCCCACGCCGACGTGGTCGTGGCGGACCGGCTGGCACCACGCGAGCTGCTGGAGGAACTGCCCGCGCACGTCGAGGTCGTGGACGCGGCGAAGATCCCCTACGGCCGTGCGGCGTCGCAGGACTTCATCAACCAGACGCTCATCGACCGCGCCAAGGAGGGCAAGTTCGTCGTCCGGTTGAAGGGCGGCGACCCGTACGTCTTCGGGCGCGGTTTCGAGGAGCTGCTGGCGTGCGCGGAGGCCGGCATCCCCGTGACGGTGGTGCCGGGCGTGACGTCGGCGTTCGGCGTGCCCGCGCTGGCCGGTGTGCCGGTGACGCACCGAGGGGTGGCGCACGAGGTCGTCGTCGTCTCCGGTCACGTCGCGCCGGACGACCCGCGTTCGCTCGTGGACTGGTCCGCGATCGCACGCCTGCGTGGAACCGTCGTGCTGATGATGGCGGTCGAACGCGCCGGTGCGTTCGCCACGGCGTTGATGGAAGGCCGCCCCGGTTCGACGCCCGTCGCCGTCGTCCAGGAGGGCAGCACGGCGTCCCAGCGCGTTCTGCGGTCCACTTTGGACTCGCTGGCCGCCGACATGGCGGAGCAGGCGATCCGCCCGCCGGCGATCATCGTGGTCGGCCCGGTCGCCGACATCGCCTCGGTGGGCCAGTAGGTCCCCCGCTCGACCGGTGGACTCCGCCGAGTCCACCGGTTCCGCGGCCGCGGTGCGGTCCACCAGGTTCGTCCGGTTGCCCTACCCTTTCACCGTGCTGGTGCTGCTTCCCCCGTCGGAGACCAAGGCGATCGGCGGCGAGGGCGCGCCGCTCGACCTCGACGCGCTGTCGTTCCCCGAGCTCAACCCCGTGCGCGACAAGCTCGTGTCCGCGCTGGCCGACCTCGCCGCCGACGTCCCGGCGAGCCTGAAGGCGCTCGACATCTCCGAACGCCAGGTCGACGAGGTGCACCGCAACGCGGCGCTGCGCACGTCGGAGACGACGCCCGCGCTGCTGCGCTACACCGGCGTGCTCTACGACAACCTGGACTTCCCCTCGCTGAAGAAGGTCGAGAAGGAACGGGCCTACCGGCGGCTCGCGGTCGCGTCGGCGCTGTTCGGAGTGGTGCGCGGCGGTGATCCGGTGCCCGCGTACCGGTTGTCCGGCGGCAGCACGCTCCCGTCCCACGGCAGCCTGCGCACGGTGTGGAAGCCGGCGCTGGAGCCCGTGCTCGCCGACGCCGACGAGTTCGTCGTCGACCTGCGCTCCGGCGCCTATTCGAGCCTCGCGAGGGTTCCGCACGCCGTCGTCGTGCGGGTGGTCACCAGCGAGGGCAAGGTCGTCAGCCACTTCAACAAGGCGCACAAGGGTCTGCTCGCCCGTGCCATCACGACCACCGGCGTCGAGCCCACCGACCTGAAAGGCCTGGTCAAGCTCGCGAAGAAGGCCGGGCTGACGATCATCCCGACCGGTGGGAGGACCGCGGACCTGATCACGGGTTAATTCGGTTGCGGTCGGTGGGGCCGCACGGCAGTCTTCTGCCTCGAAGCGTGACAACGGAGCTGGATCGAGGAGGTGCGTGATGTCAGAGCCTGTCTTTGGACGTGGCACCGCACTCGCGACCCGTCCAGCCGCCCCTCGCGCCTGATCAGCACCGTTTGATCGCAGAGCGCCAGTGGGACGGTCACCTCCACCGCTTGGGAGACCCCACCGTGCGCGAGCACGATCTTTTCGAATCATCCTTCGACGACGCCGACACCATGCGGCGCAAGGGAAAGCGCTCCAAGCGCCCCGCCGACGACGCGGAACCCACGCGTCGCGGCCGCATGACAGAAGAAGAAAAGCTGCGGATCGCACGACTGCGCGAGGACCAGCTCAGCACCGCGGACACCCCTGAGGACGGCGACCGCTGGTCCACGTGGGGCGACGCGGACCAGGGCCCGAAGCCGCACCCCGGCTGGCTCGTCACCGAGCTGGCCGCGGTGGACCGCGAGCTGGGCATCGTGAAGACCGGCAAGGAGGCGGACGTCTTCCTGCTGGAACGCGCGATGGGCGAGAAGTCGTGCCTGCTCGCCGCCAAGCGCTACCGCAGTGGCGACCACCGG
>JASLAV010000177.1 GCA_030146905.1 Lentzea sp.
CCGGCGCCGAGGTAGAACCCGAGCCGGTTGTCGTCGTGTTCGCTGCTGGTGGTGGTGTTCCAGCCGGGCATCAGGCCCAGGCTGACCCAGTGCATGCCGTGTTGTGCGGCCAGCAGGGCCAGGTACTGCAGCGTGTGCAGCTTGTCACCGCTCATCGATCCGGAGTTGGTGAACCCGGACGCGAGTTTGTCCAGCCATTGCCGGGTCATCCAGCGCTTCGAGGTCGCTTCGGCGAATGCGTGGAACGCCCCGGATGCCGATCCCATGTAGGTCGGTGTTCCGAAGATGATCGCGTCACCGGCATCCAGGATCGCCCACTTCTCGTCGGTCATGTCAGCTACGTCGACCATGTCGACGCGGGCGCCGCGCACCGACTCGACACCGTCGGCGACTGCCTCGGCGATCACGCGGGTGTGCCCGTAGCCGGAGTAGTAGGCGATGGCGACGTGAACGGATGGCATGTCAGATCCTTTCGTCGTGCAGGGTTGGCTCAGGACTCGCGTGAGCTTGCGGTGTCGGTCATGTCCGGGTAGCGATCGCCGGCCACCTGCTCGGCGATCGGGTCCAGACGTGTGAGTTCGTCGTCGGTGAGGGTGATCTCGAGCGCGGCCAGGTTCTCCGCCAGCCGGGCCGGTGTGCGGGTGCCGGGGATCGGCACCACTGTCAGGTTCTGCACGCTGGCTTGTTGATGCAGCCAGGCCAGGGCAACCTGTGCCATCGACACACCGCGAGCTTCGGCGATCCCGGCGACAGGTGTGAGCAGCTCGGCGTTGCGCTGGGCGTTCTCACCGATGAAACGGGGAAACACCGAGCGGACGTCGTTGCCCCGCGGCTGGGCAGGCATGGCGCCGGTCAGGAAGCCCCGGCCGAGAGGCGAGTAGGGCACCACACCGACGCCGAGTTCGGCGGCGGCCGGTACCAGGGTGCGTTCGATGTCACGGGTGAACAGCGACCACTCCGACTGCACGGCGGCGATCGGGTGGATGGCGTTGGCTTCGCGCAGCTCATCGCCCGTGACTTCGCTCAGACCCAGGTAGCGCACCTTGCCCTGCGTCACCAGCTCGGCCATCGTTCCGACCGAATCGGCCAGCGGCACCTCCGGGTCGCGGCGGTGCATGTAATAGAGGTCGATCACGTCGAGCCCGAGCCGGGACAGACTGCCGTCGACGGCCTGTCGGATGTAGGCCGGGTGGTTGCTCACGCACATCGAACCGTCGTCGCCGCGGACGCTGCCGAACTTCGTGGCGATGGCGATCTGCTCGCGGTGAGCTCGCACGAACGGGGCGAGGAAGCGTTCATTCTCGCCGCGGCCGTACATGTCGGCCGTGTCGAACATCGTCACGCCCCGCTCAAGAGCCGCATCCAATGTCGCGCGAGCGGCCGACTCGTCGGTGTCGCCGTAGAACTCGCTCATCCCCATGCAGCCCAGGCCCTGCGCCCCCACCGTCAGACCTCGGCCACCGAGCCGGACCTGCTCCCTGCGTTTGCCGTCAGCCACTTCTGCTCCTCGCTTGTTGACATTGATAACGGTAAACGCGTGACGATGTCAGTGTCAACGTCAACAGACATCTGTTATCGTTGGCACATGAAACCCGACGATCGACGCGGCGGCGGGTCCGACGAGCAACGCGAGCGCATCCTGAGCTCGGCGGTGAAACTGCTCGCCGATGCCGGGCCGTCCGCGCTGTCCACCCGAGCCGTCGCGACAGCGGCCGGTGTTCAGACGCCGACGCTGTACCGGCTCTTCGCGGACAAGGACGGTCTGCTCGACGCCGTGGCCAGCTTCGGCTTTGAGAGCTACCTCGCCGAGAAGCGCGCGTTCGAGCCCAGCGAGGACCCGGTCGACGACCTGCGCCGGGGCTGGGAGGTGCACGTCGAGTTCGGGTTGGCCAACCCCGCCATCTACACGCTGATGTACGGAAACACGCGGCCGGGCGGCCGCCCCGCGGCAGCAGCGGAGAACCGGGCCATCCTGCGCGGCATGCTCGAACGCGCCAAAGTGCAGGGCCTGCTCCGGGTGCCTGTCGAGACGGCCGTGGTGGCCATCGAGGCGTCCACGACAGGCGCGGTTCTGCTCCTGCTGGCCCAGCCGGAACAGGCGCGGCAGGCCCAGTTGATCCGACCACTGCGCGACATCGTGCTCGACGCGCTTATGGTGCAGGCGAAACCGCGCGCCGGTGACCGCTCCCACATCGCCGACCGTGCACAGTCACTGCTCGCAATCGTCACCCCCGACGGCAACGCCGACCCCGTGACCGACGCGGGCTTCAGCGTCTTCGAAGCCGGCCTGCTGCGCGAATGGCTCGCACGGCTCAACGAGGCCCACGAATCCGCCGGTAGCAACAACCCGGCATCTCGACAACCGCTCGCGTGACGCGGTCGCACGGCCAGCACCGGGTGATCATGCGTCCGCTGCCGTGGCGGCCCGCTGGTCGTTGCCGTCGGACCGTGTCATTGCCCTACCGATACGGGCCTGTACTCCACCGGGCGGCGTCGTTTCAGCGTCGAGCGGTCACCACTGATCTGGCCGAGACCGTCGGCCACGGTCGTACCGCTGCGCTGACCTCCGACGGGCCGGGCTCAGGATTCCAGGCGTTCCGCGTGTCGGCGAGCAGGGCGAAGAGCCAGCGCCAGGTGTCCCGGTCGGTGGTGGAAGCGGCTTGGGGGAGAAGAAGTACAGGCGATTCTCGACGAGTTCATCGTCGCGTCTTCCTCAGCGTTGCGGGGACCAGGGAGATTCGTTCAGACGAGCCGTAGCCGGTTCGGCTGCTGGTGAGCGCTTCGAAATCGCACGGCTGTACCAGCTTGGTGCAGGACTTGATGAAGGTGATCTGGCCGGAGTACGGCACGGACTGGCGGTCCCCTTCGGTGCCGATCTCCAAGGAGTCATGTGCCACACATGGTGCAGCGAGCGGACGTTGTCGAGTTGTCTGTCCGGTGTGGAGTTATTTCGGGCCTTTGTCGGCGAACCCGGTGAGGTGGGCGTAGGCGACGGCGTGCGTGCGGTCGCGCAGGCCGAGCTTGCGCAGGATGCTGGACACGTGGGACTTCACCGTCTCCTCGCCGACGTGCAGGAGTCCGGCGATCTCGGAGTTGGTGTGGGCGCGGGACAGCAGCTGCAGCACCTCGCGCTCGCGCACGGTCAGTCGATCGATGTGCCCTGGGGCGGCCGGTGCGCTGAGAGTGTCGGCGAAGCGGGCGAGGTGCCGCCGGACGATCGACGGATCGATGAGCACGTCGTCGCGGGCCGCGATCCGCACCGCGGCGATCATCTCCTCCGGCGGCATGGACTTGAGCAGGAAGCCGCGGGCTCCGGCGCTCATCGCCCTGTGCACGTACTCGTCGGTGTCGTGCGTGGTCAGGACGATGATCTTGGTGTGGTTGCCGGGGGAGGACAGGATCGCCGACGCGGCACCGAGGCCGTCGCGCCGCGGCATGCGGATGTCGAGCACGGCCACGTCCGGGCGCAGCCGCAGCACGGCGTCCACGGCCTGATCGCCGTCAGCGACCTCGGCCACGACCTCGATGTCGTCCTCGGTGTCGAGAATGGCGCGCAGACCGGAGCGGAACACCGCGTGGTCGTCCGCGATCAGGACGGTGATGGTCATCGCGGCCCTCCGAAGTGGAACGAGACGGCAGTGCGCCAATTCTGGCCGTCCGGTCTCGGCCCTTTGCTAAGTACCCCGCCGAACTCCTCCGCACGGGCGCGGATACCGGTCAGCCCACGTCCCTCGCCGCGCGTCTCGCCACGGGGTGAGAAGGGGTTGACGGTCTCGATGTCGAGCCCGTCGCCGGTGTGGCGGACCGCGACCTCGATGGGGCCGCCGTCGCCGTGGCGCAGCGCGTTGGTCAGCATCTCCTGGACGATGCGGAAGATCGCGGCGTCGAGTCGCGCCGGCAGGTCGTGCGGTGTTCCCGAGATGTTCAACCGCACCTCGAGTCCGGTCTCCCGCAGGCGTTCCAGCATCGTCGGGACATCGGCCAGGCCGGGGTCGCGGTCCGCTTTCGGGCGCTGCCCCAGCAGCAGGTCGAGCATCTGCCTCAGGTCGTGCAGAGCGGTGCGGCTGGAATCCTCCACCGAACGCACAGAGCTCAGAGCGGACTCGTCGCCGCCAGTCCGGGTGAGCCGCAACCGTGCCGCGCCCGCGTGCACGCTGATGGCGCTGACGTGGTGGGTGATGACGTCGTGCAGGTCGCGGGCGATCGCGGCGCGGTCCTCGGCGATGGCCGCGTCGATCTCCTGCTGGGCCTCGCGCTCCTCCTGCTCGGCCTGCCGCCTCAGCGCGTCCAGATAGGAACGGCGGGAGGTGGTGTAGCGGCCGACGAGCCACGAGACCAGCCCGATCTTCACCGCGGCCACCAGGACGTGCCAGTCGAGGGTGTACCCGAGGGCGAGGTGGGCGAGCACCAGGCCTCCGATCACCGCGAGCAGCGCGGCGCCGGCCGGTACTCCGCGGAGCCAGGCGCCCGCCCGGTACGACGCGACGAGAACACCCGCCTCGTTGAGCCGGAGATCCCGCGGTCCTCCCAGCAGCAGTGCCGCAAGCACGTTCACCGCGACGGCGGCGACGGCGACCGCCCCCGACCACTTCGTCCGGGTCGCGAGCGCGGCGTCGGCCGCCACGATCGCGAGCAGCGCGGTGATCCAGGCCGCGCTGACGGGGATGTCCTGCACGGCGAACGACAGCACGTCCGCGGTCGCGCTCACGCCCGCGATCAAGAGGGACTGTCGTTTGAGCCTGGCCTGGGCGCGGTACAGCGAAGGGCTGTTGATCACCTTGCGACAATGGCAAGCAACTCGGTCCGCGGCATCCCTCGTGCGGGGGAGATGTGGCTCCTCGGCAAGGGGAAGATCGGGAGCGCGCGGATCCCTACGTTTGCCGCATGCCTTCGTTCAAGCCTTCCCGCCGGGCGGTCGCCGTCGTGGCCGCCGGGTCCGTCCTCCTCGGCCTGGCGTATCTCAGCGTGCGGCCGGAGCAGACCCTCACCGTGCCCGGCGGGGCGGCTCCCGGCTCGCTGACCACGCAGCCCTGCGACTTCGACACCGAGGTGGGCGCCGTCGCCGCGGACTGCGGCACGCTCGTGGTCCCGGAGAACCGGCGTGACCCCGCGTCCGATCTGATCGCGTTGCCGGTGACGAGGATCCGGGCCACCACGCCGAACCCGGGCGAGCCGGTCTTCCGGCTGGGCGGCGGGCCCGGTGCCACGAACATGGCCTTCCGCGAGGCGAGCAGGCTCATCGGCAGCGGCGACGTGGTGCTCGTGGGGTACCGGGGCGTCGACGGCTCGCGTCGCCTGGACTGCCCCGAGGTCGCCGCGGCCATGCGCGCTGCGGACGAACTCGCCAGTGCCAAGGGCCTGCCCGCCACCACCAAGGCGTTCGAGCTGTGTGCCAAGCGACTGACCGAGGACGGCGTCGACCTCACGGGGTACTCCATCATGCAGCGGATCGAGGACATGGAGGCCGCTCGTGCCGCGCTGGGCTACGGCCGGATCAACCTGCTCAGCTCCAGCGCCGGAACCCGCGCCGCGATGGTCTACTCCTGGCGTCATCCCGAAGCGCTGCACCGGTCGGTGATGGTGTCGGTCAACCCGCCCGGCCACCTGTTCTGGGACCCGCGCATCACCGACTCCCAGTTCGCCCAGTACTCGGAACTGTGCCGAGCCGATACCACGTGCGCCGCCCGCACCCCCGACCTCGCCGCGTCGATCCGCAGCACCGCCACCGACATCCCGCGGAGCTGGGGGCCGCTGTCCATCAAGGACGGCAACGTCCGTGTCCTGAGCCAGTACGCCATGCACCACAACGGAACCGGCTCCGCGCCCAACAACGCGCCGACCGTCATCGACGCCTATCTCAGCGGGGACGCCGGTGCCCTGTGGGCGATGTCCGTTCTGGGAGACATCGCGCTGCCCGACTCGATCGTGTGGGGGGAGTTCGCCTCGTTCGCCATGATCGACGCCCCGGCGGCGCAGCGGTACTACGACTCAGGCGGCGATCCCGGCTCGATCCTGGGCAACGCCTCCACCGACTTCCTCTGGGCAGGGCCCTCAGGCCTCGCCACCGTCTGGCCCGACAGCCCGGACAACGCCGAGTACCGCTCGGTCCGGTCCAGCGACGTCGAGACACTGCTCGTCAGCGGTGAGGTCGACTTCTCGACTCCGGCCCAGCTCGCCGCCGACGAACTGCTCCCATCGCTCTCCCGTGGGAAGCAGGTGGTCCTCTCCGGCCTTGGTCACACCGCCGACTTCTGGGAACACCGTCCCGAAGCGGGCAAGCACCTGCTCACCACCTTCTACGGCACCGGTCAGGTCGACAGCGCCGGGTTCGACAACCGTCCAGTGGCCTTCGGCGACGTGCCGTTGAGCATGTCCACCATCGCCAAGCTCCTGATCGGCGTCACCGTCGCCGGCGCACTGCTCGGCCTGGCCGTGCTCGCACTGCTCGCCCGCAGCGCCCGCCGGCGCGGCGGGTTCAGCTCACGGGCGAGCGCCTGGATCCGGGTGCTGACCGCGCTCCCGCTCGGCCTGGGAGGCTGGCTGCTGGGCGTCCTGGTGATCTGGACGATCAACCCGGACGACTTCGTGGCCAGCGCCACCGTGATCGTGCCCGGCACCGGCGCGCTCATCGGTCTCGGCGCCTACCTGGCGTGGGCTCGTCCCGAGTGGACACCGCAGGTCCGGCGCGTGGGGATGATCGCCGCGATCGGCGCGGCTGTCCTGGGTGCCGCGCTCGGCACCGCCGCGCTGCCCGGCCTGATAGCCCCGCTCACCGCCGTCCTCGGTGCCGCCACGGCCGCGAACCTCGCCCTGATGTTCTGTGCGAAGGCACAAACCGCCTCCGGGGATTCCTCAGGTCCGCGATCAGGCTGAACGAGCACCCGGCAGAGGGATGCGTCAACAAGCGTCCGCTCAACCTGTTCGAGAAGGGGCCGTGTCGCTGTGCTGCAGGATCTCAGGAGCACTGAGCGCGATGAACCAGTCTCGTACATCGTGTAGTTCATGGCGTGCAGCCCAGGGATGGCGGTTCCTCCAAACCGTCAGGGGTCCGGAGGACATTCCTGGCGCGAAGTTCGAGGATCGGACCACTCTCGGCAACAGGGCCAGCCGCAGTGTTCATAGTGGAGCTGGCACCATCACCCTGACAGTGGATCCAGCACCACCACAAGTCGGTGGTTGGCCTGATCGTCGACTGAGCGGGAAATTCCTAGGGTTCTCGTCATGGCCGAACACCTGATCCTCCTGCATCGCAAAGCGATCGCACTCACTTCTGCGGTTCTCCTTGCCGCGTCGATCGGGGCGTGCTCTGCACAAACCGCCGCGAGCAGCTCACCGTCCAGCACGCCGGCCAGCGCGTCCGCGTCCACCACATCCGAGACGCGCAAGGTGACGAACGCCGAGCACGACCTGGTCTTCCACGTCGTGGACGGCAAGCTGCCGGCCCTGGTCCTGGACGCGGGCGGCGGCCTGGGCTCGTCATACTGGAAGGACCTGGCGCCGCGACTGGCGAAAGCCACGGGGTCGAAGATCATCACCTACGACCGGGCGAACGAGGGTGAGAGTGACGAGGTCTCGGGCCCGTGGCGGGTGGAGAACGCGGTCTCGGATCTGGAGGCCGGCCTCAAGTCGTTGGGGGTGACCGAGGACGTGGTGTTGGTCTCGCACTCGATCGCGGGTGAGGTCGCCACCAACTTCGTGAACAAGAACCCCGGCTGGGTGTCCGGCGCGGTCCTCGTCGACGCGAACGTCCCCGACTTCTTCACCGATGAGATGTTGACGGCGTTCGCACCGCTCGTTGAGCAGCAGCGCACCGCCCTGATGGCGCAGCCTTCGACCAAGAAGAACCGCCAACTGCTCGCGGTGATGGTCGACTACGCCGCCGTCCACCGCGTCTTCCACAAGCTGTCCTGGCCGAAGGACGTGCCGGTGACCGCGATCGTGGCGTCCCAGACCCCGTTCGCGGACTCTCCCGCCGCGGCGGAACTGTGGCGGGACGGCCAGGCCCGCTTCGCGCAGGCCGGACCGGATCGGAAGCACGTGGTCGCGGAGAACACCTCGCATGAGGGGATCGTGACCGAACGCCCGGACATCATCGCGGACGCGGTCCAGGACGTGCTCAAGACCATCCGCTGAGTGCGGCAGTGGTCATCCGCTCGTCGTCAACACCGAGCGGATACCACTGCCCTGGACTGCTTCGCTCGTAGCCGTTGCGAGGCAGCTGTCCGACTCTCATCGACTCGGGGCCGCGGACACAGAGCACGGGAACTGACCCCCGAAAACATGGTGGAGGAAACTCCACTGTGCATGACGCCACCGACCAGCCATGATCGAGCACCTGTCCACGGCGAGACCACGCGGACATGGGACGCCCCCAGTACCGATCGACTACGACGGAGCGTGGTGATCGACTCCAGCGCGACTCATCACCCCGACAACGCCTCGCGCTCGGGGACACACCCGGAGCGTGGTGAAGCTGTTCCGCGTCGGGGGCGCGCACTGCGCGATGGGATGGCGCTGCGCCTGAGGCAGTTGGGCTGGGCGATGATGCTGGTGCTGGGCTCGGCCGCAGGAGCCGCACTGGCCATCGTCTGGATCACGTCGATTCCGGTCATCGCGCTGGGGGCCGGAACCCCCTGACTCTGCTCGCGACGCTCCTGATCCGTTGGCTGGCCGACATGCACCGCCGGTGGGCCGCCGACCGCCTCGGCGAACCGGTCACCCGCTCCTACCTACCGGCTCCACACGCCGGGTGGCCGGTACGGCTGTGGGCGATCCTGCGTGATCCAGCGAGTTGGCGGGATTGGGCATGGCTTGTGGCCAACTCGATCACCGTCTGGTTCACCTGCGGCTTGTCGCTCGTTGTTTTCCTCTGCGGTGTCGTCGCGGTGTTCTACCCGATCGTCTACCAGCTGACTCCGCCTCAGGTGTTTCGCACTCCCTTGGGCGAGGGCTTCCGCCTGGACAGCGTCCAGAAATCGTTCGCTCTGATCCCGTTGGGCGCGGTGTTCCTCTTGCTCTGGTACAAGACATCCGCGTCTCTGGCCAACCTCAACGCCCAGGTGATCCGCTTTCTGCTCGGTCCCACTGAACAGGCGCGGCTGCGGGCCCGCGTCGCGCACTTGGCGACCTCGCGAGCCGAGACCGTCGACACCCAGGCTGGTGAGCTGCGCCGGATCGAACGGGATCTGCACGACGGTGCGCAAGCCCGACTTGTGTCGCTGGGAATGAGTCTGGGCTTGGTCAAACAGATGCTGCCTGATGATCAGCAGGCCGTTCAGCGGATGCTGTCCGATGCCCAGAAGGTGACCGCCGATGCCTTGACCGAGCTGCGCGACCTGGTGCGCGGCATCCATCCACCGGTTTTGGCTGACCGTGGCCTGGACGGCGCACTGAGAGCACTGGCCCTGGTCAACCCCATCGAGACCACCGTGGTCATCCACCTGCCCGGTCGCCTGCCCGCACCCGTGGAGTCCGCGGCCTACTTCGCCGTCAGCGAAGCCCTGTCGAACGCCATCAAGCACGCCGGGGCCGGCCACATCCGGATCGAGGTCGAGTTCACACCCCGCTCTGGCGGCGCGGGAGGACTGACAATGCGAGTGTCGGATGACGGGCGCGGTGGCGCGGCCATCGACGCCGGTACCGGTCTGCGTGGTGTCGCCCGCCGCCTGGCGGCCTTCGACGGCACCCTGGCCGTTTACAGCCCGCACGGGGGACCCACCGAGATAAGGATGTCGCTGCCGTGCGAATCGTCATAGCCGAAGATCTCGTCCTGCTCCGTGAGGGCCTGACCAAGATCTTCGAGGCCAACGGCTTCGAGGTCGTGGAAGCCGTCGACAACGGTGATTCGCTGATGCGGGCACTGACCACACACCGGCCTGACGTCGCCATCGTGGACGTACGCCTGCCCCCGACCTTCACCGATGAGGGCCTGCGTGCCGTGATCGACGCGCGAACGAAGGTCCCCGGCCTGCCGTCATGGTGTTGTCGCAATACGTCGAGCAGTTCTACGCAAGGGAACTGATCGCCGACCGCGCCGGGGCGGTGGGTTATCTGCTCAAAGACCGGGTCATGGTCGTCGATCAGTTCGTCGCCGATGTGCGGAAGGTCGCCGCCGGCGGAACGGTCATGGACCCCGACGTGGTCTCCTCACTGGTGACCCGCCGCTCGGCCGATCCTGACCTGATGGCGCTGTCCCCCCGCGAACGGGAAGTCCTCGCCCTGATGGCGCAGGGCCGCTCCAATGCCGCGATCGCAGCCAGAATGCTCGTCACCGAGAAAACCGTGAGCAAACACAGCTACAGCATCTTCACCAAACTCCGCCTCGAACCGTCCGATGACGACAACCGCCGCGTCCTGGCCGTCCTCGCGTACCTTGAGGGCTGAGCCGGTTTGATCATCTCTGTAAGTGATGAGCTGCCAGGTTTCGCTGGGTACGGCTCCGCGGATCGTGAAGTGCACATTTCGAGGCGAGCATCGTTCTCTGGCACCGGGTGTCGCCGTTGCAGCTATCCGGGGGTGTCCCACGCCCGCATGCCATCATCGACAAGGCCGTGGGTTTCGAGCCGGACAGCCAACTTCCCGCAGCGGCTCGGAACATAGGAGCGTCGAGCGGTTCAACCCGCCAGCGCGTTCCGAACCTCTCAGGTCGGTCCAGCTAGCCGACCGCCCTGATGCCGGCCAGCACCACGTCCACCGCACTCTCGCCGCGGCCATGATGTCGCACGGCGACAGTTGCTGACGCTGCCAGGCCACCAAGTGCGGCGAACGCGGTGACAAGCGGCGTGGTCCTGCTGGGAACGGGGTGGCGCTGAGATGTTCGTGTCGCGCTCGGCGGCATGAGAGTGCGTTGGACGGCGGCCATGTACAGCGACGTTCCACCTGCACCAAATGGCCTGGGCCGGGGAGTCGGGAACATCAGTCGGACGGGTCGCAGGGCGTCCGGTTCCAGTAGGCGAGGTTCGGTGGGTGGTAAGTGTGTCGGGGTGGTCGGGGCCGAGGACCTTACCGGGAGATGGAGATGTTGAACTTCGCGGTTCCCAGGGCCCTGACGGTCGCGAAGAACAACGGGGCAGCATGCTCGGTGGCCAAGGCGGTGTGGACGCCGCCCAGGTCCAGGACGCTGCTTTCGGGCCATCCCAGGTCACCGAGCAAGCCCGTGACCACGGTCTTGGCTGCGCTGTCGTCGCCACTGACGAAAACGGTCGCCTGGGGCAGTGACGCCAGTGGGTCGACCATGATGGTGAAGTTCATGGTGTTGAGCGTCTTCACGACACGGGCCCGCGGGAAACGCGTCTGCACCTGCTGGGCCACGCTGTCGCCGGGGTAGGCCATCGTCATCTGCGGGGTGAAGGCGGCCGAGGGGTCAAGCACGATTTTCCCGGCCAGTACGTCATCCCCGATGTCTTCCAGGGCACCGAGCACGGCCGTGCCGGGGATGGCGGTGACGACCACGTCGCTGGACGCGACGGCCTCGCGCGGGCTGAGCGTTCCCGCTTCACCTGCGCGCGTCCGTGATCCGTAGACCACGTGGTGACCGGTGGATGCCAGTCGTGTCCCCAGTGCCGAGCCGACCTTGCCTGTGCCGAGGATCGCGATTTTCATGGGTTCTTCCTGAGGTGGTTCGGACGATCGACATGGGGGATGCGGTGTCGACAACGCTGCCGGGCCGCTTGCGGTGGCGATCGCGGCTCACACGTCGTTTTGTCGGGCGACCAGGAGCCGCACGTCGCGGGCTACTTGGTTTCGACCTTCGCCAGTGGCGTCTTCCGGCTTTCCAGGGCTTTCACGGCGATGTCCCAGGACGTGTCGCCGGGGAGCAACTGGGAACGCAGGTAGGCCCACACCAGCGCCCGCAGCGCGGCAACCCGTTCGGGGTTCTCGTCGGAGGTTTCCGCGGCGTCGTAGCCGGAGATCCCGCCGAACAGGTGTCCTGCACCCAACAAGGTCAGCAGCGTCTTGTTCCCGCCGGGGCTGTGGGTGTAGGCGTCCCAGCGGTAGCTGAGCCGGGAGGAGAAGTTGGGGTTCAGGTCCTCGTCGCCGGCGATGACGAGCGCGGTGCCGGTCATCTGTCCGAAGTCGATGTGCTTCATCATCGGGTAGTGCTCTGCGGCCCACGGCGAGAAGTGCTCGTCGGCGATGCCCGGTCCTCCGATCACGACGCCGGCCTTGACCCTGGGATCGGAGAGGTCCTTCTCCCGCGGGTCGTTCGGGTCGGTCACCCGCGAGCCCAGCAGTAGCGAGACCGTGTGGCCACCGGCCGAGTGCCCTACCGCGGCCACCTTCTCGATGTCGACACGGCCCGGCAGTCCAGGAACCGCGGCGAGAACCTCCTCCAGGTGATCGAGGACGACGTGCATGTCGACGGCGCGGTCACGCCAGAACAGCGGCGCGTCGGGCAGGTCCTGGTCGCGCAGCCCGAGCACGGTGGAGTCCAGGTGTGTCGGCTGGACGACGACGAACCCGTGAGCGGCCCAGAAATCCGCGACGGGGCCGTAGCCGCGCAGCGAGGAGATGAAGTTG